>JAFAAJ010000329.1 GCA_023426625.1 Bacteroidota bacterium | reverse complement strand
ATTAAGGCTGTTGAAGGTTGTTATAATTCCAGGCTGCAACGAAAATTCCTGCAGTTTCCGTTCTTAATCTTTGATTTCCAAGAGAAACCGCTTTAATTCCCTTGTCAGCTAAATTCTGAATTTCCTTTTCGGAAAAATCGCCTTCAGGACCGATAAGAAAAGTATAAGCTTCAAGTTGTGGAATGGCATTAAGCTCTATTCTTTGTAAGTTCTCATGACAATGAGCAACAAAAGTATTTGCTGGATCAATATTTTTGAGAAAGTCTGATAATTTTACAAGATCATGAATGATAGGAAAATGAAATCTCAAACTTTGTTTAGAAGCTCCGATACCTTGTTTTCTGATCTTATCGATATTAATATTTTTACGCTCAGTTTTCTCAGTAGATAACAATGTAATCTCGGAAATCCCCATTTCCACCGCCTTTTCAATGAAAAACTCAATACGGTCGATATTCTTTGTGGGTGCAATGGCAATATGAAGCTTTGGACTGAAATCCGGAGTATGGCTTTTGATTTCCAGAACTTCCATACTGGCTTTTTTGCCTTCAAGGAGCAATTTCCCGAATGCGATATTCCCTTTTCCGTCCGTCACATGGATCTCCTCACCATCCTTCATCCGAAGAACCTTTACAATATGTTGTTGTTCCTCTTCGCTGATCGTAACTTTATCTTTTTCAATGTCTCCGTGGAATAATTTCATAATTGGTTTTTATGTAAAAAGGCAAAAGGGCCCAAATTGCACTATTTCTTTAGCACTTTTGCTTATTTAAAGCATTAAGTTGATTAGAGATACTTTCTTCTTTTATATATTTTTTCATCATTTGTTTTTGGTTTTTATTGATCTTAATGCAGTTTGCTATTAACAATTTTGCCATTTGGCATTAAAGATCATATTTTGCAGTCGCTGTAGTTCTCAGGTCGGTAAATTCACCTCTTTCAAATTTCAATTGCGCAACCAAGGCGATCATGGCGGCGTTGTCTGTGGTATATTCAAATTTTGGGATGTAAATGTTCCAACCCAGTTTTTCGCGGTTGTTTTCCATAGCGTTTCTCAGTGCTGAATTGGCGGAAACGCCACCTGCAATGGCTACTTCTTTAATTCCTAATTCCTTTGATGCCTTTTCAAGCTTTTGCATTAATATCTCAATGATCGCTTTTTGAACGGATGCACACAGGTCATTAAGGTTTTCTTTGATGAAATCAGGATTTTTTCTAACCTCTTTCTGAATGAAATACAGAACGGAAGTCTTTATTCCGCTGAAAGAATAATCATAATTCTCCAGCTTAGGTTTGTTGAATGTGAAAGCATCAGGATTTCCTTCTTTGGCAAGTCTGTCAATGATGGGACCTGCAGGATAATCCAAATCAAAGATCTTTCCGATCTTATCGAAAGCTTCACCGGCAGCATCGTCTATGGTTTTCCCGATAATTTCCATATCGAAATAATCTTTCACCAAAACGATCATAGTATGTCCGCCACTTACCGTTAAACATAAGAAAGGAAATTTAGGCGGCATAGGATTTGCATCTTCAATGAAATGGGCTAAAATGTGCGCCTGGAGGTGGTTTACTTCAATTAAAGGAACGTCAAGACTCATAGCCAGAGACTTAGCGAAAGATGTTCCCACAAGAAGAGAGCCTAAAAGTCCGGGACCACGTGTAAATCCTATAGCAGCAATGGCATTTTGTTGTATATTTGCTTTAGTAATGGATTTTTCAACAACGGGGATGATATTTTGCTGATGTGCGCGTGAGGCTAACTCAGGGACAACACCACCATATTCCTTGTGGACAGCCTGACTAGCAGCAATGTTAGAAAGAATGCAGTTTCCCCTGATAATAGCTGCTGATGTATCGTCACAAGATGATTCAATACCTAAAATTATAGAGTCGCTCATAATAATGGCAAAGTTAGAGAATAATAACGAGAATGAGAATAAAAAATCAGTAGCTGAGAACCTGGGTGATCAGGTACAGAAGACTGTTGGAAATGTTGAAGAGACGGTGAAAGAAACCGTTAAGGAAGCTTCAGAGCTGGCTTCTGATGTTATTCGTCATCCCGTAGAAACTGCTGAAGAATTTGGAAAACAGGCAGTGAAAGATGTGACCAGTTATTCATGGTGGGCAAAACTTCTTTTGATCCTTTTCTGGTTTGGACTTTTTCTTGTTGTGGGAATATTTATTACCATTAATCTTCCTGTGACCAAACAATGGGCAGCCAATCAGGCATTGCAGATCGTTAATAAAGATTTTAAAGCGGACATGACCACAGAAAGTGTGCATGTAGATTATTTTGGAGATGTTACCATTAAAGGTTTAAAGATCAAAGACTATAAAGGTTTAGATTTTATTAAAGCCAGGGAGTTTCGTGCCAATTCAGACTGGATGGCACTTGCCGTGAATGCAATTTCAGGGAAAAGCAACTCATTAAGCTTTAATGCACTTACCCTGATCAATGCCGATGTAAAAGTTATTACTTATAAAGGTGACAGTATTTCGAATTTTATCCGTTTCACGAAATTGTTTGATAGCGGTAAGAAAAGAGACCCTAAAAAACCTCCATTTCAGTTGAACTCAAGGGTTGAACTTGTGGATTCTAAAATTTCTATCGTTAATCAGAATTCACCGGGAGAACCTGGGAAATGGCTTACAGCTAATAAAGTCAACTTAAAAGCTCCTAATGTAAAGATAAACGGACCTAATATTTCGGCTTTAATTAATAATTTCTCCTTCGTTACCACGCGTTGGGGAAAATCTCATTTTGTAGATACCTTTTCCACAGAATTTTCCATGACGGAAGATTTTCTGGCTTTAAAAGACCTTACTCTAAATACGGATTATTCTCTTTTACAGGGAAATATTAAGTTTAATCTTAACAAAGGTTCATGGGCTTATTTTGCAGATAGGGTAAGTTGGGATATGGATATTAAGCAGGGAAGCCAGGTAAGCGGATATGATATCAGTTATTTCGTTACCAACTGGGACAATTACAAGCCTTTCAATGTTTCAGGAAAAATGAACGGCCCGCTGAACCAATTCAATCTTGAAAACTTCCTGATCAGAAATCCTGATGTAAATATTGCGACCAAAACCATGAAGGTGGACAATATCCTGAAA
>JAFAAJ010000309.1 GCA_023426625.1 Bacteroidota bacterium | reverse complement strand
CACAATAAGGATTATTCCGTTGTGAAAACATTTAAGGCGGGGCAACTCGCCTTTTTTCATTTCAAAACACTATTTTCGTTTTTTTTTAAAATCAAAATGACTTCTTTAAAATTTATACAAAATCAACTCAATCTTTCCGAAAAAAGCATCAGCAATACCCTTCAGTTGTTGTCCGAAGACTGTACAATACCCTTTATTTCCCGCTACCGAAAAGATGCGACAGGAAATCTGGATGAAACGCAGATAGAACAGATCTCAAAGATCAGCAAACAGTTTGAGGAAATTCTGAAAAGAAAAGAAACCATTCTGAAATCCGTTGAGGAACAGAATGCCCTGACTCCTGAACTTAAACAAAGAATTGAAGACAGCTTCGATATGCAGGAGCTTGAAGATCTTTATCTTCCTTTTAAGAAACGTAAGAAAACTAAAGCGGATGCAGCCAAGGAAAAAGGTTTGGAGCCATTGGCTAAGATCATCATGAGTCAGAAAAACAACGATCTGATGTTTCTTGCTTCCAAATATGTGAATGAAAATGTTCCTTCGGAGGAAGAAGCACTTCAGGGAGCGCGAGATATCATGGCAGAATGGATCAATGAAAATATGTATGTGCGTAAAAATTTGCGCCGATTGTTCCAGCGTAAAGCCGTGATTTCTTCCAAAGTGGTTAAAGCTAAAAAAGATGAAGAGGAAGCTCAAAAATTCTCCCAATATTTCGAATGGGAAGAAAGCCTGAACAGAACTCCGTCTCACAGACTTTTGGCTATGCTGAGAGCTGAATCCGAAGGTTTTGTGAAAACCAATATTGGAGTGGATAAAGAGGAAGCCATTGATCTTATTGAGAATGCCATCATCAAATCCAATAATGAAAGTTCCGAGCAGATTTCTTTAGCTATAAAAGACAGCTATAAGAGATTGCTGGAACCCGCCATTTCAAACGAGGCATTACAGGAAGCTAAAGAAAAAGCGGATAAAAAGGCTATTGAGATCTTCTCTGAAAACTTAACCCAACTTCTTCTGGCTCCGCCATTGGGAGAAAAAAGAATTCTGGCGATAGATCCCGGTTATAAAAGCGGCTGTAAAGTAGTATGTATTGATGAAAAAGGAGATTTACTTCACAATGAGACCATCTATCCACACGCTCCACAAAATGAATCCGGAATGGCGATGAAAAAGATCCGTTCCATGGTGAATGCATATAATATTGAAGCGATATCTATCGGAAATGGTACTGCAAGCCGGGAAACGGAGTTTTTCATTAAAAAAATTGCATTTGATAAACCGCTGCAGGTATTTGTGGTTTCCGAAGCCGGTGCTTCCGTGTATTCGGCAAGTAAAATTGCAAGAGAAGAATTCCCTAACTATGATGTTACGGTTCGTGGAGCTGTTTCTATCGGCAGAAGACTGGCAGATCCTTTGGCTGAACTGGTTAAGATAGATCCGAAATCCATTGGTGTAGGACAATATCAGCATGATGTGGATCAAACCCAACTCAAGAACGAATTGGATTCCACGGTGATGAAATGTGTGAATTCCGTTGGGATCAATATAAATACCGCAAGTAAATCCCTTCTGAGCTATGTGTCCGGAATCGGAGAAAAAATGGCTGAAAACATCGTAAATTTCCGTACAGAAAACGGACCTTTTGAAGATAGAAAGCAATTAAAAAAAGTTCCGAGATTAGGTGAAAAGGCCTTTCAACAGGCAGCCGCATTCATTAGAATCACGAATGCTAAAAATCCTCTGGATAATTCTGCAGTACATCCCGAAGCGTACGGAATAGTGGAAAAAATGGCAAAAGATTTAGGCATAAAAACTCATGAACTTATTGCCAATAAAGAGAAAATTGCCAAGATCCAGCCTGAAAAATACACAACTGAAGATATTGGTATTTTAGGAATAAAGGATATTTTAAAAGAGCTTGAAAAACCAGGATTAGATCCTAGAAAAGCTGCTAAAGTATTTGAATTCGATCCTAATGTCAAAAACATTAAAGATGTTAAAGCCGGAATGATCCTGCCCGGAATTGTGAATAATATTACGGCATTCGGGTGTTTTGTGGACTTGGGAATCAAAGAAAGCGGGCTGGTTCATATCTCTCAGCTGAAAGACGGATATGTTTCGGATGTGAACGAAGTGGTAAAACTTCATCAGCATGTTCAGGTAAAAGTGACTGAAGTAGATGAAGCCAGAAAAAGAATCCAGCTGAGTATGATTCTATAAAGACTGAATATTCATCAAAAAACAATCCCTGTCGATTGACAGGGATTATTTATTATTTTTTAGATTCTTCCACAGAAACTTTTCTGAAATCTTTGAACAATTTGCTTAGTTCTAAAGCTGATTTACGAGCTCTTGTTCCAGCTGCCTTGTTTCCTTTTTCTGCCTGTAGGTTTGCTTCAGTAGTGAAAGCTTCAAATTCTGCGTTGATTTTTTCGATTAGTTCTTTCATTGATTTAATAATTTAGGCTGCAAATATAGGTTTTAAGGTAATTCCAGCCTAGTAGTGAGAAAAAAAACTTGTGAGAATTACATAATATTTTGATAATACCAGTTAAATTTCTCTTTTTGCGACCTTATTTCTCCTATTTTCCCATTAAAATAAGCGCACAAGCTTAGTTCAGGTTTCATATCACGGGGTTTCATCATGAGCCATATCTACAGGTTTAGATTCAGGAGAGCCTTTTTCACGGAGCCAGATGGATAAGATCACAATGGAAGCTACAGCCAGGAATTCACTTTGCCAGTTTTGAAATGACTCAAACCAGAAGCGGGAATCAAAAGCATATTCTTCCGCTCTTACCGGAGCTTCATTTTTAGCCATTTGTTCGGTATTAAAATCTTTAAGACTTCCGTAAAAATGCAGCACAAAGCTGATAAGAAACAGAATGGCAAACGCAATGGATAAAGAATGCTTATAGAGTTTCAGCCAGATTCCTCCTTTTTTCACCGGCCATGGTGCATTGGGATGCGGTTGAGGTTCTCTATCTACTTCTTCATCACCTTCCAGACCTTTGGATTCGCTGGATCCTACCTGTCTTAAAGAAACGGTAAGCAAAATGTACAACATCATTTGCAGAAATTCACTTTCCCAATTCTCAAACGTAGCCTGAATAAAATGTCCGCTCTGAACATATTCTCCTAAACCCATCAAAGCCTGTCCGTTTTCTGCCAGTTCTTTATTTTCCGTTTTCCAACCTGTAAAAAACTGTCCCAAAAGGCATACAATCATCATCGTGAGTAAAACGATACTGAGACTGTTGCGGTAGAAAAAACTTTTTTTAGACATTATTTCTGCGATTTTTAATTATGATTCATTCTCTGAATCCATTCTAGGCAGATCCTGTACGGCGGGTCCGGTAAGTATTTTACCATTCACATTGAACCTTGAGCCGTGGCAAGGACAATCCCAGGTTATTTCCGCACTGTTCCAGCGTACTTCACAATGGGCATGAGGACAGGTACTTTTCACCATGTGTAGTTTTCCGCCATTCTCTTTATATAATGCGTAGGATTTGCCTTCATAGGTAACGATTTTAGCTTCACCGTCTTTAATATCTGCCAATGACTGAATTTTTTCTCTTGTAAGCTTGTCTTTAATGAAATCATAAACCACAGCTGCATTTTCTTTGGCGAAATTCACGAAACCGGCAGTTATTTCTACTCTTCCGGGATCGAACAGCTTTTCATATTTACTGTTACCGTTTATGATGAGGTCTGTAATGATCTGTGATGACAATGTTCCGAACATCATTCCGTTTCCTCTGAAACCCGTTGCAACATAGATCCGCCCATTACTTCCCGGCATTTTTCCGATGTACGGAAATCCGTCTGCAGGTTCGTAATACTGGCTCGACCAGCTGTAATAAGGAACATCCAGATCAAAATACTGTCGAACATAGTTTTCAAGTCTTGAAAAGCATTCTCCTGTGTTTTCTTCATGTCCGGTTTTATGGTCTTCTCCTCCTGCAATCAATAGCTTTTCACCGTTTACTTCATGGATTCGGTAATAATGATAAGGATCGGAAAGATCATACCCCAATTCCTGCGGATATTCTTTATGTTTCAGACTAAAAGCTATCGCGTAACTTCTGTAAGGTGCATTGGTAAAATGAAGGATATTGACTCCCGGTGGAATATGGGTGGCATAAACAGCCTGCCTTACTTTCACAGAACCTTTTGAAGTCTGCAATATCACATGATCATCCTGTTCGTCATGACTTTCGCAACGGCAATCTTCTATGATGGTTCCACCTGCATTGATGAAGGCTTCGCATAAGGCTTTAATGTATTTTATCGGATGAAACTGCCCCTGATCGGGGATGACAACAGCTTTTTTGAAGGGAATCGGAAATGGGATCATATCGGTATACTGCATGGTATGTCCTACTTTTGAACTGCCTTCTACAATATCTTCAAGTTGTTTTTCCTGTTTTTCGTCCAAAGCAAACAGATAGGCTTTTTTCTTTTCAAAATCACAATTGATATTCAGTTCCGAAACATTCGTTTCAATGATTTGCATGGCATCTTTCCCTGCTTCTGCAAAAAGTTTGGCATTATCCAGTCCAAATTTACTGATGGCTTGAGAATATGTAGTATCAAAAAAATCATTCAAGTGCGCTGTCGTTCCTCCTGTAGTTCCAAAACCTATATTAGCTGCTTCCAGAATGACACATTTTTTTCCGTTTTGCTGAAGTTTCAAAGCCGTTGATATTCCCGTAATTCCGCCACCGATGACCGCTACATCGAAAATCTGGTTAAGAGAAGCATCTGAAACAAATCTTTTGATCTCTTCCTGCCATATACTTTTTCTTACTCCGTCTCTGTACATGATCTTAAACTTTTTAGTTATCGTTAGTTTTCACCCAAATACTTACCGAACCCGGATTGACTCTAAAAGTACCCTTCCCGTTTTCATCGGTTATAACCTCATCTGCTCTCTGTTTCAGAAAGTCTGTATACTTAGTATGAGCATATTCTGTGCCCAATTCAATTTCTTTATACCCTTCTTCACTATTGGAAATAATTACGATACAACCGGGATGTTCTTCTGTACCTTTACGTACCCATGCAATGCAATTGGGATGATCGAAATAGGTGATCTGTTCACCATGGGCGAACTGCTGTCTTGCCTGTAATAAGGCAGGAAGAATTTCTACTTTCGGCATCACAACCTTTACTTCTTTATCATCCTTCATATCTGTGTATTCTGCTCCGAAGAGATCGGGATAGAAAATGCATGGATAAGCATCTTCCAATAGGAGAATTATAGCATAAGCAATGGGTTTGAACCAAGTTTTAACCGCCGATTCCAATGCCTGAAGCTTTTGTGTATCATGATTTTCAACAAATGAAACCGAATAAACAGGGTTATGATCCAGAAAAGTGTCATGCAAAATCTGGGTAAGGTCATAATCTTTTCCTTCTTTGGAAGCCGTGAAAAAATTATAATGTAAAGGAGCATCAAAACAGCATAAAAGTCCATCCATTTTATTAAAAAAATCAGATATTTTACCTGCTTCATCTTTCCAGAATTCTCCCAAAACGAAGAAATCCGGATCAATCTCCGTTTTAATATAAGTGATCCATTCTTTTAAAAATTCATGGGAAATATGCTTTAAGGCATCTAAACGGAATCCGTCCACTTTTGTGGTCTCATGATACCATTTGATCCAGTCTTTCAGTTCCTGAACCACATAAGGATTACGAAATTCCACATCAGCTCCCATGAGATAATCATAATTACCGAACTGATGACTTACAGAGTCCGTCCAGTCTGTTCCATATTCATTATAAATTTTGAATATTCCCTTTATTTCCTCATTATCTTTATGGACAATATCGATTCCGCTGAAACATTGATGATCCCACACAAATTCCGAATATTTTTTATTTCTTCCGGGAAAAGTAAATTTCGTAAAAGCTGAAACGTTAAACGGTTCCCCTAAATACTCCTGCCGGTTTTCTTCATTCACCTGGTGTACGGTGATCTCTTCTGCTTCATCCGCTCCCATTCTATGATTCAAAACAATATCGGCATAAACCGATATTCCTAATTCCTGTGCTTTCTGAATGGCATTCAGGTATTCTTCCTTTGTTCCATATCTTGTGGGAATACCTCCTTTCTGGTCAAATTCACCCAAATCGTAAAGATCATAAACGTCATACCCTCTTCCCTCTTTTCCCAAGTCACATTTTGTAGCCGGAGGAAACCAGGCAGCGGTAATACCGAGGTCTCTCAGGTATTCTGATTTTTCTACAAACTCGTTCCAAATATTCCCCGGATGATACCAGTGAAAAAATTGTATAATTACTCCGTTCATAGTTATCCGTTTACAATTATTCCTCCGTTCGGGTGAATCACCTGCCCGGTGATCTGTGCGGCATCATCGGAAACCAGGAATAAAAAGCTGGGTGCAATTTCTTCCGTAGTGGCATTCCGTTCAAAAGGAGGTTTATTCGGATCATCTTCTTCCTCCCCGAAAGTTTCTTTAGTAAGTGGTGTTGCCACAGGACCGGGTGCTACTGCATTTACACGGATTCCTTTAGGTTTTGCCTGCAATGCTAAAGAACGGGTGAAGGAAACAATGGCTCCTTTCGTAGCGGAATAATCCAGCAATTCAGGATGACCTTCATAGGCAACAGCGGATGTTGTATTCACAATGCTGCCTCCTTCTTTCAAATGAGGAAATACCACTTTGGTCAATAAGATCATTCCTACAATATTGGAATTGAAGGTCTTTCTGATGTTCTTTTCTTCCAGATTTTCAATATTATCCGAAGGAAACTGCGTTCCGGCGTTATTGATGAGGATATCTATTTTTCCAAATTCTGAAATAACTTTTTCAGTGGTTTGTTCACAAAATTCATAATCATTAATATCACCGGAAAACAGGATGCATTTTCTTCCTAATGCCTGTATTTCTTTCTGCGTTTTCTCAGCTTCTTCATCGTCGTCATAATAAATAATAGCTATATCGGCTCCTTCTTTGGCGAACAATAATGCTGTTGCCTTTCCTATTCCGCTTCCCGCACCGGTAATCAGCGCGGATTTACCTTGTAATTTTAAATTTCCCATCGTTGTATTATTTATTTTCCGTTACAGGTTTTTGCATTTCTCCCATTCTGTGTGCAGCCATACTGTCTGTCGTAAGATTGATCATGGCAGCACTCAGTTTGTTTTTAAATCCTGAAATAATTTTATCATCATTATTCATCAGCGCCTTATAACCGTCAATGGCTACTTCTTCCGGTGAAGCAAGATCGTCTTTGTCTTCGAGGATCTTACTGCTGTTCATATC
>JAFAAJ010000058.1 GCA_023426625.1 Bacteroidota bacterium | reverse complement strand
CCAGAGACGTGGCTTTTGTGATTGATGATAAAATGATCATTTCAAACGTAATCGCAGACCGTGCCGATGAACAGGATGCTTACAAAAAAGTGTTTGAAAAAGTGGCATGGAGAAAAATTATCAATCTTCCGGAAACTGCCCATATTGAAGGAGGTGATGTGATTGTTTGGGACGACTTTATTTTCATTGGAACATGTTTCAGTGAGGATTACAGAAATTATAAAACGGCAAGAACGAACGAATATGCCATAGAAATCCTAAAGGAGTATTTCCCGAAAAAAAGGATCATCGACCTGGAACTAAAGAAAAATGACAAAGTTCCGTATGAAGGAATTTTGCATTTGGACTGCACATTCAATCCGGTAGGGAAAGATAAATGTATCATCTATAAAGACGGATTTGTGGATGAAAGTGATTATCGCCTGATCATAGATATTTTTGGGGAAGAGAACTGTTTCCATGTTACGGCGGAAGAAATGTTTGAAATGTACCCGAATATCTTTTCAATTTCACCTGAAGTAGTCGTTTCGGATAAAGCATTTACCCGAATGAACAATCACCTGAGAAATGAGTGGGGAATGACCGTTGAAGAAGTTCCTTACCGTGAAATTTCAAAAATGGGAGGATTGTTAAGATGTTCCACAATGCCTTTGGTGAGAGAATAATTCTTTAAAATTAGTAATTATGACAATGCAGACAACAGATACAGTTTTAATGATAGAGCCGATAGCTTTCGGTTATAATGCACAGACCGCAGAAAACAATTATTTTCAGGTGGAGCAGAAAGATTCCGATGTTCAGGAAAAAGCTCTACAGGAATTCAATGCTTTCGTTGAGAAGCTAAGAAGTAAAGGAATAAATGTAATCACCATAAAAGATACATTGGAACCTCATACCCCGGATTCAATTTTTCCAAATAACTGGGTGAGCTTCCATAAAGACGGAAAAGTGGTTTTATACCCCATGTTTGCTCCTAACAGAAGAGTAGAAAGAAGAGACGATATTATTGAAAGCATCAAATCTCAGGGATTTGAAGTCGCGGAAATTGATGACTGGTCGTTCTCAGAAATTCACGGTCATTTTCTGGAAGGAACAGGAAGCATGATCTTTGATCATGATAATAAAATTGCTTACGGATCGGTATCTTTAAGACTGGATGAAAAACTGTTCAGAGATTTCTGTGAAAAATATGGCTTTACGCCGGTAGTTTTCCATTCGTTTCAAACTGTGGATTCAGAGAGACTTCCCATTTACCATACCAATGTCATGATGTGTGTGGCGGATAAATTTGTAGTGATATGTCTGGATTGTATTGATGATGAGCTGGAAAGAAGTAAAGTAATAGAAACGATAAAAAATTCAGGGAAAGAAATCATCGAGATCTCCGAAGAACAAATGCAGCAGTTTGCAGGGAATATGCTTCAGGTTCAGAATAAGACAGGAGAAAAATTCCTGGTAATGAGCGAAACAGCATATAGGTCTTTAACGTCTGAACAGGTTTCAGCCATTGAAAAATATTGCGAGATTATCTATTCCGATCTTAATACCATTGAAGTAAACGGTGGCGGAAGCGCACGCTGTATGTTGGCTGAGGTTTTTTTACCGAAAAAATAATATATTTACTAAAATATAATCATTGGAATCATTAACCAGTAAAGGTTTACACATACTTCTGACTTTGGAAACAAGGTCAGAAGATTTATTATTAGACAGCAACGGATTTCTGAAATATGTGGAAAAGATCCTGATCTCTAAAGACGTAGAGATTGTAGGAGTCACAAACCATATTTTCGAAAATCAGAGCTTTACTTCAGCGGTATGTCTTAAAGAATCTCATCTGTGTGTCCATACATGGCCGGAATTCGGACAGTTGACCTTTGATGTTTTTCTTTGTAACTATCTTCAGGATAACACTGAGAAAGTGGAGCAAATCGCTGAAGAAGTCATTCAGTATTTTAAAGCTGGAGTTATTCAAAAACACAAGATTTATCGATAAAAAATGTATTACGTTTGTCCTGTATGTAAAACCGAAAATAAGCATGATCTTACATTTCCTGTGGAGGAATATGTATGCAGATCGTGCGCTAATCTTATTGATGTCGGTAAAAATGCTCCCTTAAAAGTCCTGAGAAAGCCGGATGAAAACGTAGTTCTTGAAATCGGACAAAAAGGAATGATCAATAATGTAGAATATTCCGTTGTTGGCATTATCGTCCGGAAGTATGGCTCAAGTACATATTGGAGAGAATATTATGTAAAAGATCAGAAAGGGAATGATGCTTTTTTAAGTGAAAGTGATGGGCATTGGGTTTTCCTGCTTCCTATAGATGCTAAAGACGTAAAAAACAAAAACAGAAGGTTCGTTGATTTTAACGATAAAAGCTATCGTTGGTATGAGAATACAGACTGTCTTATACATGCAGCATCCGGTTTTTTTGAAGACAAACTTAATTTTAATTTTGCTCACTATAAAGAATATGTGAATGGTACGGAAATGATCTCTCGGGAACAGTCAGGGAGTGATATCAGTTATTTCCATGGGGGGCATATTTCAAAATATACCGTTAAAAAAGTATTTAATATCTCAAGCCTTCCCAATTATACTGGAGTTGGTATTGTGCAACCATTCTATGTTGATGTAAAAC
>JAFAAJ010000044.1 GCA_023426625.1 Bacteroidota bacterium | reverse complement strand
TTCCTGAGCAGTAAGATGATCCGGATTGAATTTCCCTGAAACGGTAATGGATTTTCTTTCAAAACTTTTGAAATGGTCGGGTACTTTTTCCGTGTTTGTTTCAGGCAGCAAAAGATAAGGTTCCAGCTCTGTGAATTTCTCTGAGGAAATGGCAAAGCATTTTTTCAGCTGTTCCTTAGAGGTAAATTCACCACCGATCATTTTCTTATAGTTAAGAATGGTGGAAACCTGTTTTTCGGAAAACCCTAAATTTTCCCACTGTTTGGCATCAAGGTGATTGGGATCAAATTCAGATAAAAGTGAGCGATGTCCGGAAATGAATTTAACATCAGAAAAATCTTCTTCTTTATCCTGATATTTCTGAAATGCAGACAGGATAATCAGCAGTATTCCTAAGAATACTGCCTTTTGGTAATAGCTTTTTTTCATCATGCAGTAAACTTAATCATAAAACTAAGTTTTTTGCAAATGAAAAGATAATAATTTGATTAATAGTGTGTTTTGATATCGAAAAAGCCTGATTTGATTATAAAAAATAAACTGAAAATATTATTTCAGATAAATTATTTTAAGAATTATTCAGTGGGTTTTTCCGCCAGAGACTCTTTAAGTTTCAGAAGTTCCGCTTTTACAAATTCGAGCCTGTCGATTAATGTGATGGTTTCGGAAACTTTACTGTTAGTAGTCAAAGCAATGCGGGCTCCGTCTAATGTATAGCCTTTTTCTTTTACCAAATGATAAATGATCTGGAGATTCTTAATGTCTTCAGGAGTGAAATACCGGTTTCCTTTTTTGTTTTTTTTAGGCTTGATGATCGGGAATTCCTGTTCCCAATATCGTATCAATGAGGTGTTTACATCAAATGCTTTCGCAACTTCTCCTATTGAGTAATACAGTTTATCTGGTAAATTTATCTTCATTGTACAATCCTAAAACCCAAAGATAAAAATTTTTTAAAAATGATGACAAATATGTATCAGCAAATGTTTGTATTTTAAATCAGGGTTTCCAAATTAAATGATAACATTATAAAAATAATATTTTGATAGCTAATGAGTTGCTGATTTTTATTAATTTAGTAAGATATTTTTAATCCAAATTAATATGATATGAAACAATTATTATTTACTTGTATGCTGGCTTTGCCCATTTTGGGGTTTTCTCAATGGTCGAAAACAGAACTAAGATCTCAAAAGGTTAAAGAATCTCAAGAGAAGCTGGAATTTTCATCTTTATACACCTTAAACACCAATCAGCTTAGGCAAACATTGATAAATGCCCCTGAACGTTCTTTAGGAAATAAAGGGATTGTGGTTTCACTTCCCAATGTGAATGGCAGAATGGAAAAATTTCAGGTTTGGGAATATTCGAATATGGATCCTGCGTTACAGGCAAAATATCCTGATATCAGATCGTATGTAGGAACTGGTGTGGATGACCCAACAGCTTATTTGAGGTTCAGCTTGTCACCTTTCGGGTTTTCATCCATGATCAGTAGAGCCGGAGCTTCAGAATATATAGAACCTTATACAGAAGATCGCATTGTGTATGCTGTATTTGATTCTCAAGCCAGAAAAGATCAGGCGAAAGAACCTTTTGTATGTACAACACCGGAACGTCCTTCATCTGCTGAGAAACTGGATAATGCGGTTAATAAAAAAACGGCAGGTTTTAATGTGTTCAGATTGGCTTTATCATGTACCAATCAATATGCACAATATCACATAAATGCTGCGGGACTTCCCGGAAGTGCCACAGAAGCACAAAAGAAAGCAGCTGTACTAGCCGCGATGAATACCACTTTAACCCGCCTGAACGGAGTTTTTGAAAGAGATCTGTCTCTGCACTTCAATCTGGTGGCCAATAATGATCTTGTCATATTTACAAGTAGTGCGACAGACCCTTATACCAATGGTAATGAGATCGCAAGTGCGCAATCTGTTATGAATACCAATATTGGTTCTGCTAATTATGATATGGGACACATTTTCGATCGGGAAGGTGGTAATGGTTATGCTCCCGGAGATATCTGTTCCGGTAGCAGCAAAGCTCAGGGATGGACTGCCAGTAATTTTCCGGATGGAGACCGTTTTGATATAGATTATGTTGCCCATGAGATGGGGCATCAGTTGGGAGCCAACCACTCATTCAGCTATAGTACAGCGAGTGCCAATACAGCTTCACTGGTAGAGCCGGGAAGTGGTTCCACCATTATGGCGTATACGGGAATAACAGGTAGTTTTGATGTTCAGTTTAATTCTGACGACTATTATCATGCCTTCAATATTCTGGAAATTAAAAATAATATCAACAGTATAGCTTGTGGCGTTAATACTCCGTTTGCGGGAGCTGCACCAAACATCAATGCCGGTGCGGATTATATTATTCCAAAATCAACTCCGTTTGTTTTGAATGGAACAAGTTCGGATAATAATCCAGCGTATACTTATGCCTGGGAGCAGATAGATTCAGGGTCGTCTCAAACGGGTGGTAATTCTATTCCTTATGCTGCAAAACCTTCAGGACCAACTTTCAGATCTGTGAAACCGGTAAGTGTACCTACCAGATATTTCCCTGATTTCAATAAAGTATTGGCAGGTGTTCTGACTACCAAATGGGAAACCGTATCCAGTGTAGGAAGAAATCTTAATTTCAGGGTTACTGTAAGAAGTAATAATCCTTTGGAGCCGCAAACCAATACGGACGCAATGATCGTGACAGTTAATGCTGCTTCAGGTCCTTTCCAGGTGACTGCACCTATATTTGGACAATCTTTAACTTCAGGAGCAAGCACTACAGTAACCTGGGATGTTGCCGGAACAAATGCCGCTCCTGTGAATACAGCAAATGTTAATATTAAACTATCTACAGACGGAGGTCAGACCTTCACCACATTATTGGCAAACACACCAAATGACGGTAGCGAACAGGTGTCCATTCCTGCAGGTTCTACTTCTACCAACGCATATATTATGGTGGAAGCGGTAAATAATATTTATTATGCTGTGAGTCCAAGTTTCGTGATAGATTATACAGTGCCGGGAGAAACATGTAATACATATACTTATAGCGGACCGGCAGTACCTATTACAGACGGACCGGGAGGAAGCAGTATATCTTCACCTAAAGTAGTAGTACCTTTAACGGTAAATAATACAGGAATCATCACCAGAATCAAAGTTACTCCGAACATCACTCACACGTATGTAGGAGACTTAGCGATCGGAATAGAAAGTCCTGCAGGAACTTCAGCTCTTATCTGGAACAGATCGTGCGCAAACAATGCGTTTTCCGGAATTACGGCAACCTTCAGTGATACCGGAAATACAGTTGCTTGTGCTTCACCGATACAAGGGGAAACAAGATCTAATGAAACATTAGGTATCTTCAAAGGTCACTCTGCGCAGGGGCAATGGAAATTATTTGCTTCCGATAACTATCCGCAGGATGCAGGAACGATCAATTCGTGGGCTCTTGAGGTTTGTACACGTCAGACACAGTCTACTTTAGGAGTGAAAGACGTTTCTGCGTTGGATAATGATATTAAGATCTATCCTAATCCAAGTGATGGTAACTTCTTTATTAAATCCAGAAATATTTCAGGAGATATTGATGTTACATTATTCGATTCAAGCGGAAGACTGATTCATTCTTCCTCTTATCAGGGTAATGGAGACAATACTAAGGAATTCAACTTAAGTATGCCAAAAGGAGTTTATATCATCAATATAAAATCATCCAAAGGAGTGCATAATCAAAAGCTTATCATTAAATAATTTAAGAAAGGATCATCGGGAGATGGTCCTTTTTTTCGTAAATTGTAAGCTTAAAAATGGGGTATGAAAAATAGGGGAAAGATATTCATGATTGGTTTGGTTTTCGCATTGTTAAATTGCCAATCTTTAAACAATACCAATATGTTCTACGATGATGTAAAGCCTGAAAGAATTTCAGATCAGTTCAGTTTTACGGAAGGACCGTCTTCTGATAAAGAAGGAAATGTATATTTTACGGATCAGCCGAATGATAAAATTTATTATTGGGACTGGAGATCCAACCAGATCAGAGAGTTTTTAGATAAGACCGGAAGAGCCAATGGAACTCATTTTGATAAAGATGACAATTTGATCACCTGTTCTGATGATCACGGTGAGATCTGGAAAATATCAAAAGACAAAAAAGTGCAGGTCTTATTGAATGGCTTTGAAGGGAAGAGGCTCAATGGCCCGAATGATGTATGGAATGATTCTTTCGGAGGTATGTATTTTACCGATCCGCTTTATGAAAGAGATTATTGGAAGGATTTTAAGCAGGAGATCACAGAAAAAAATCTTTATTACAGGAATAAAGAAGGTCAGGTTGTAAAAATTGAAACCTTTACACAACCCAACGGAATTGTAGGAAGTGAGAAATTCAAAAAGCTCTATGTTTCGGATATTGATGCAGGAAAAACCTATGTTTATGATCTGCTCGGAGAAGGAAAACTATCTGAAAAACGACTGTTCTGCGAAATGGGTTCAGACGGAATGACGCTGGATAAACATGGAAATCTATACCTTACAGGTGACGGAGTGCATGTGTTCAACAGGGAGGGTAAAATGATCTATCATATTCCGATTCCTGAAGACTGGACCTCCAACGTAACCTTCGGGGGAGAAAATAATGATGTTCTATTCATTACCGCTTCCCAGTCGGTTTATACTTTACCTACGAAAGTGAAGGGTATAAAATAATTTAAGCTAAGGTTGAGATTAAGGTTTGTATAAACGTTCTGTTAAACCTTAGTCTCAACCTTAATCTTAATAAGCTATTTCCATTTTTACTTTTTTATTTTTCAATTTTTCACCGGACAATTTTTTCAATAAGCTGTTCGCTTTTTTTCTGGCAATTGCAACATAGGAAGCTGTATCTTTTACTTCAATTAAGCCGATGTCATCTTTTTGTAGCTCCCCTTTTTTAATTAGGTAACCTACAATATCCACTTTATTCACCTTGTCTTTCTTTCCAGCACTGATGTAGACCGTCTGAAATGGAGTCTGTTCCGGGAATGTATCATAGCCGGCAACATTTTCTTCCGGAATTTTATTGCTGATAAACGGGAAATTCTCATTCTCTGTCATGATCAGGTATGCAAAACCTTTTGCGTTCATTCTTGCGCTTCGTCCGTTTCTATGGATGAATGCATCTTCTTTCGGAGGTAACTGATAATGGACAATGGATTCTACTTCCGGAATATCCAGTCCACGCGAAGCCAGATCTGTGGTGATTAGGATCCTTGCAGAATCATTCCTGAATTTTAATAAAGCACGTTCTCTTTCATCCTGTTCCATCCCACCGTGGAAAGTTTCACAATCGATACCTTTTCCGCGTAAAAGTTCGGAAATACGGTCGGTAGCTTCTCTGTGGTTACAAAATATTAATGTTCTTTTATTTCCAATTTTACAGACAAGGTTGAAAAGCGCATCCAGTTTGTCTTCAGGTAGCGTCATTACCTTTTTAAACTGAATATCAGGTTTTACCTCGCCTAATTTTAAAAAATCAATTCTCTTTTCATTCTTCAATCCCGTGAACGAAGGAATCTCGTCCATTTGGGTGGCAGAAGTTAAAATGCGTTGAGATAAGTTGCTTAAATTCCCGATAATAAATTCCATATCATCGTGAAAACCTAACTCCAAAGCTTTATCAAACTCATCCAGTACCAAAGT
>JAFAAJ010000005.1 GCA_023426625.1 Bacteroidota bacterium | reverse complement strand
TCAACTTTTTTGGCGTTAATATTCAATGGAAGAGAACCTTTGCTATAGCTGAATGAACTTAGCTCACAAAGCTCCGGTTTTCTGCCTTTTTCTATACAAATCAGCCAATCGTTGGACTGTTTAACGGCATCGCAACCAGCGATGGAAATTTCATGGATTTCTTTAACGCCATCAACTTTCATCACCTCACTGATGATATCAGAAAGACGAACTTCTGTTCTCAACTGGCTGTTTTTAAGTTCTTCGGTATCAATGAAACCATTGTCCAAAAGCGGACCTTCAAAGATCTGATCTGTAGTCAACCCTTTATCCAGCATCTGCTTTAATGAGTAGAAGTGAACTTCAGGAGAGAGGTAATTGTTGATTGCTCTCAATACTTTTGCATGTACCAATTCTTCATCAGCTTTGTTCACAAGCCCGATTCGGGCACATACTGCCACTTTCTGGATCTCGATTTCTTTAATTTCAGCCAGATCTTCGCAAAGGCTTCTGTTAGCATGATAACGCTCTAATATCTGAAGATTGACGCCTGATTTTCCGCATCCGTTATTTTCATTAATGATATCTTCAGCGTAATCTACGTAAACGTCATATAATCCTTTTACATTAAAGTTTTGCGGTTTATCTCCGATAGGTTTAAAGTCTAACTGACCTGTTTTGCAATCAACATATAATGTTTCGGTATGGGGAACCAACCAGCAGTTGCGGATGGGTCTTTTGTGTCCGGAACCAGAGCTGATGTCTATAAACAGTTTTCTGTAATCAAGCTCGGTTAAGGGTCTTGACGGCAGAATTTCCGTAGCTTTTAAAAACTGTGCATGAATATCTTTGTCTGCATCATCAGAGGTAAGGATATCTTCCATGTTCAGGTTCATCCTCATTCCAAGATCCGTTATGGCATAACTCAGAACTTCCAATGTAGTGATCCCGGGATCATGAGAGTTATAATCTGTCCAAAGTTTTCCTCCTAATTTTTCTATGTATTCAATACCTGTTTTGCGTAGAAAGTGAAAATCGGTCTGATCTCCCGTTTCTATATTTTTTGATATACTAATGTGCTTATTTTCTGACATGGTTATATGTTTTCTTCTTATTTATTATTAAATACATACTTGTTCTGCAATAGTAATCTGGTGTTGTTTGGCAGATACCAGAATAGATTTAGGATCCACTTCTATTAAAGATTTCTTTTGTATAATATTGTCCACCAATATTTTGATCCCATCAATGTAATCTATGTAATCCAGCTGTTCCAGGTAGTTAATAAGGTGATTCACATTCAGTTCCACATTAAAATCAATATCTTTGGAATCGGTAAACGCCCAGGGTGATATATATTTCTTGATATCTTCATCCAGCTGCTTCATGTAAAATATTTCGTCATCCGTTTTAAATTTCACCTGTACGGATACTTTGGCTTCTTTATAATTGGGGTTTATTACCTGAGCTTTAACATGCATCGTATTCAATTCGTTCACATAATTCTGAATTTTATTCAGGCTGGCTCTGCTCACCCTTGGCTGATAGATATCAAAGGCATTTTTATTTTTAATATTCGGAACCACCATTAAGGTTACATGTCCCGGTGCCATATATGATTTCTCAGAAGTATGATTCAGACATTTTACCTTGAAAACTTCAGGAAACTCCTGCAACACCAGGTGTTCGTAATCCCATTGTGTAATCGCTCTGTGCTTATGTCTCAGTCTCTCGCTCACCCTTCTGTAAAACTCTGCATCTGTCTCTTTATATTTTCCGTCAAAAGAATTATAAGGCTGGGTTACGGATTTCACCTGAGGAACTCTGGTAATAAGCTTGGAAATGGTTTTTGCCTCCAAACCGTTGGTCAAATGAGCAAGATCATTGTCCTGATCCTGGAATGTCGCTGAAACGGCCTGTGTGTATATTCCCTGAATTTTGCATACGGCATCATAATTTCTTTTGGATCTGGCTCTGAGCCATATCAATCCGTCCGTAAGTCTTGTGTGTTTTGTACTGATATTCTTAGGAATTTTGAACTTCACGATACCTGATTCCAGGAATTTCCCGGTTTCATTTTTCAGCAGATCGCCGGAAAGATCGATCCAGTTATTACCTGAAAGGATATGCCATTCAATAACTTCTTTTTCTTCGAAGGTTTCCACTAAAGGGTTTTCACTTCCTTCCAGCATTTGGATCAACAGTGAAACGGTAGTTTGAGGCATGGCTTCAAGACCGATATATAATTCACCTCCGTTTTGGTGTACCGGTACAATAGAGTTTGTTTCAACGCCTTTTTCATATTGTCCGAATGCATCTTCGTGATAGACTTGTACGCCGCTGCTTTTTGAAGCTTCCCCACGGAAATTTTTAGTTAAATAAGAATAGACACTCTCTTTTGCCGTGTAGTTCAGCTCAATGTCTTCCGCAAAGGGAATATAAGGTTCGTTAGGAACAATTTTCTCATTTTCAGGATCACTTGATAATGCCAATGTATATAGTTTAGGATATACATCCTGTAAGAACGATTGCTGCAGTGTCAACCTGATCGACTCGCTTGTCCCGGCTTTATTGCTTGCATTAAAAATTGAAAACTCAGTTTTATACCCTTTTTCTGATGTTTTGAAGAGCTCAATGCCATTAGCCTTCTCATGCCATACTTCATTTTCCAACAAGGCAGTATCCGCTTTGAAATAAGAATCTGCAGGAACGACCGATTTTTTCAACGCTTGGAATTGCTTGATACTGACGTTCTGGTTCGGTTCAATTACATATCCTTCGTATAAGGTTTTTATTGAACTTGGTGTGTTTTTCCAATTGATGGTAATGTCTGCATTCTGCCATTTTTTGGAAAACATTTCAGGACATTTGATGTAGAAATTTGAGCCTTTAACAGGTTGTGCAGTGAATGGATAATATGGTTTTTCCGCATTCAGAGCACTGCTGTCGTTCTCAATCTGAATAGATTTCACCCCTTTTACATCCACTGATATTTCTATGTTTTTAACCTGCTTTTCAGAAAGGGCTTCATAAACGTCATAATATCTGTTTCCTTCGATCATAAACCTTACGATCGGGAAATTGGTCTGAAATGTTTCTAACAGGACGTCCTTGTTGTATGGTACCACTGCAGGGAAATCTTTAGCTAACGTAAAAGAAAGTTCCAGCTGGTTGCCGTCATTTTTCAAACATTTTAAAATAATTCCGGACAACCATTCTTTTTCTCCGCTACAAAGGACTTTGATATTGTTTTCAATATCTGTATTGGATAAATTCTGTAGTTTTTTATTCGGATCTTTAACAAAATCGATTTTGAGTGTGACTTTTCTCTCTCCTTCTTTCAGGTCAAATAATGAGGATGCTACCGAGAAACCAAGCCTGGCTTTCGGAAGTTCTTTGTAGATGGATCTTTCAGAAACCGTTTCATTGGAATTATATCCGAAAGGCCACCAATAATTGCTTTCTTCCGGCAGTTTATCTCCTAAACCATCCGCAGAATTGGCAACCGGAGCCATTTTCAGCTCTCTTTTCTGAACGTCGTTCAATAAACTTTTGATCTCAACAACTTTTGCCTGGTTGGCAATAAGTTCTTCACCTGTTTTATAAACGCGTTTTTTTCCTTTGGCATCTTTGCTGCCATCCAGGAGTGTTCCGCCTGGAATTTTTTCCTGAATTGCTTTTTTGGCTAGTTCGAAAATAACATATACCTTATCCGGCTTCGCTTCATTTTTTTCAATCTGCAGAATTTCATTATAATAGAAATCCAAATGCCTTTTGGTTAAGTTATTAAAGGCATTTTTGGAGAAATCCAATAATTTTAAAAAGCACACAAATAATGTCAGGTGAGGCGTCAAGTTGCTGTCTTGTTCGAACTGGGAAATAAGATCTGTAACCTGTTTTTTCATACTTTTATACTCAACGCTTTCTCTACGAGGAATGGCATTGGTATCATCACCCAGGAAGAAGTTCCCCCAGTTTCCTTGCGGTGTTGTATTATCATCTTTATCGAAATAGTTTACACGCTGTGCAAAATTGTTTGCAAATAATAGCCAATCAAACAAATCGAAATCATGTAATTCAAGATTGCCAGGATCTAATTCTGCTAAAAAGCGCTGCATTTGTGATTTTCCTTCACGATAATGTGAAAATGTATCTGTTTTTTTCATTTTTATATATTTATCTTTCTATGCTCAGATGCAATACTTAATGTAGTGTTGGGTAGTATTTAAAATGGCTACAGACATCCCGTAATTCATTATATTTCGGTAGCTTCTCCTTTGTAGAAAGGAAAAACCATATTGCTTCTTGTATTCGTATTTCTTACTTCGTAGTTAATGTGTATCAGAACTTCGCCCTCAAGTCCATCCTGAGTATCAATATCAATACTTAAGATGTTGATTCGGGGTTCATGATATAAAATAGCACGCTCAACGATTCCCTTCATTTGGGTGATCAGCGTTAAGTCCAGTGGTTTAAAGAGCATCTCCTGCAGGTCACATCCGTAACTCGGGAACATGACGCGTTCTCCGGGACGTGTTGACAGTAGAATCATGAGACTGTTATTAATGTCTTCTACATCTGTGGTCATTGCCAGTTTTCCTTCAGTCGCATTAAACTCAGGCGGAAAACTCCAGCCTATTCCTAAAAAATCTGTATTTATTTTCATACGTTATTTTGTTGTATTAATTGTAACATCTTGCATCTGTAACATAGAGTTTTAGTTATAATAACCTTTTTGTTATTGATGTTTTACGTTCTATTTTTTAGGGAGACAATATTTAAAAGGCAGTTCACGATTGGATCACAGAACTATTTTTTTAAATATTATCCGCCTATTAAAACAGTAGGTTCTCCTGCGGATATCACTCCACCATGAGCGGTAGAATCTCCCATTCTTGCTGCCGGTTTTCCACCGATCAAAACACTTGAAGATCCTGAAGCAATGGTATCCAACGGGCCTGTGCATACTGCACTGTCTCCTACTCTTGCTGCAGGTTTCCCGCCGATAAGTACTGTAGGTTCTCCTGCGGGAATGATTGGTCCTCCTACATGCGGAACGTTTCCTGTCACCATAGGACAGGTATGCATGTCTGTAATTCTTGCTGCCGGTTTCATGATTATTAGTTGATTTTAACCTGAGATCCTTTTACAACCGTTACCGCACCCGACTTAAGTTCGGAACCAGAACTTCCTTCGGCTTTCAGCTGGGCGCTTGCTTTCACATTGATATTGACTCCTTCCATATTGATATCACCTTTTGCCTTGATATTAATATCTTTTGAGCTTTCCATCGTGATCCCGTCCTTGTTAAGGGTAAACCTGTTGGAATGTTCGTCTTCCAGCGTAACAGCATCTGCATCTTCGTCTACAATTATTTTTTTACCTTTTGGCGTTTCCAGGGTGTACGAAATCTTATCGTCATTAAAGATCATTTTCATTTCACTTCGGGTCACAAATCCTTTTTCGTGATTGTCATCCGAAGCTACAATAGGAGCCGGCTTTGTACTGCTGTTGAGCATTCCCAGAACCACTGCATCGTTGGGATCGTCATTAATAAATCCGATTATGACTTCATCGCCTATTTCCGGTCTGAAAAAAGATCCTCTGTTTTCTCCGGCATCAAGGGTGGCAATTCTTGCCCATATTCCCTCTTCTTCATTATTGATGATGGGTATTTGTACCAAAATCCTGTCTTCTCCGTCCGGATCAGATTCCAATTGGGATACCACTCCTACATGCAATCCGCTGATGGCAGGAATGATTCCTGAACCCGGCATTTCACTGATATCAAAAGTTTCTGAGAACCATGTTGGAGACAATCCGAACTGGGCATCTACAAGCCAGTTGCCTTCAGCGATCTCGTGACGCACTCCCGTTACGTATATTTTTCCATTGAATCGGTTTCCTACTCCCTGAAGTGTTAATGAACTCCCCAGTTTTACAGAAATCCCTTGGAACTTTACTCTTCCTCTGGTTTTTGCCAATTGCTGGAAGGTTGCTTTCGCATCGCTCCATTCCTGCAATTCCCCCTGAGTAAGATTTCCGCCATGCTTAAGCTGCAGATCTTCAATTCCAAATACGTCCGCCAAATCACCGGAAGAAAGGTTTCCATTGAGATTAATCGCCGGATCTTTTGCTTCAACTTCGGTAAGTTCCTGATCGGTATAATTCCATGTTTTGGCAGTAATTTTACTGAACTGGTCTCTGGCATCAATTTCACCGTCAAATTCATGTACCGATGATCCGTAAACAACGGTTTCTACCGCTTCACCACTAAAATCCGGTTTTGCCACTTTGACTTTTCCGTCTTCAACGAAACAAAGTTTTCCGTTTGCCTGCGCTCTTGTCAGCATAAAATCCCAGTCTGAAGCCTGATATTGAATCAACTCTTTGTGAGAATTTGAGGTAGCCTCCACATCGGCAGTTGCACCGCTGTTGCTGATCAGTTCTTCGATGATGTCGCTATCTTTACTGTCGTAGAAATATTTGCTTTTTCTTCCCAAAGTCATTTTCACAGCTTTGTCCCTGCATTCTATGATGAGGTAAGAAGAACCGTTTCTGACTCTTATATTGTGTTTTACAACAATTCCTTTAAAAATGGTTTCTTCTTTGGAATGGTATCCTGCTGTGATCTCAATTTCTTTACCCGGAATCAGCAGGTCTTCATTGCTTAACTCAAAATCCTGATCCGGTATACTACCATCTAAAATAACAATGCGGGCATAAGGAATTCTGTTGACTTCTTTTTCTACTACAATGCTTTTCACACCGTACTTTCCCGGCAGTTCCGTCCCTCCGGACATCACTTTAAAAGTTATTAAGTCCGGGTTTTTTGCTGTTTGTATGTATCCGCTGTTATTCATATTATGAAACTTTTGCTAATGGCGGAAAGAATAATTCTTGCCCCGGAATTAATGTTCTGAAATTGATAAGACCGTTTACTTTTGCAACTTCCAGATAGTATTTGGAATCTCCATAAATTCTTTCTGTCATTAAGGGTAATGTATCTCCTGCCTGTACTGTTCTTTTGTGGGTAAGGTCCGGGGAAGTATTCTTTTTTTCTGCTGCTTCTAACTTGGGACTTATAGATTCACTAAACTTTGCTTTTCCTATAGCTCTTAAAGGTTTACCTTGGTTATCAAACAGCTTATATTCTACAGTGAATTCAGCCAATACTCCTTTAAATTCGAAATCTCCCCAATTAAGAATAACATTGTAAGGTTTATGTATAGAACCGGCAACTTCTCCGGTAGCTTTATAAAATGCATCGATCTGATCTTTTACGGATGTTTTATCAAATGCTTTTCCCTTAATTTTATTGATCAGTTTATTCCCTGAATAAGCTTCCGTTACACCTGTACCATCAAATAGAAATTCTAATTGTAAATCAGTTGAAGGTGATGCAATATATTTTAAATTAGCTTTAGCTGTTCCTGGCGCCTGATCGGGCTCAAGTTCCGTTTTATATGTCACGGAATAACCAGTAGGGTTGATAAAAGCTTTAAAAGCACCATTACTAATTCTTTTATCATAATCGGAATTTTCATAGGTTCCGATTGTTAGTTTCTGAATTGCTCCTGCCATCATCTTTCTTTTTTACGTTGTTCAATATTTAGTACCTGCTCTACACTTTCACTAACCGTCTGCAGGAGTTTTGCTTCATCAACCGATGCGGCATCCGTTGCTGCTGCTGTTTTCTCGTCCACATTTATTTTAATGTGAAGCTCTTTTATTTCTATTGGCATTTCGTTTGTTTTTAATCAATTTTAAAATTCAAAACGCTAAAAATCAACGATTTGAAATGTTTATTTAAAAAAATCTAAGCACATACAGAGTGTGTTCGGTCCTGCGATAGACCAATCCTGTGTGTTTTAATGAAAAAAATATTTTTGCTAAAGGTTATCCTGAGGCCAACACACCTTTCAAGTGTGCTTAGATTGATTTAGAAGTTACAAGCCCAGGCTTGCTAACGATGATGGTATCGTGAAATATCTGTATTTCAGTTCTATTGTTTCAATAGCCAATTTGCTTTCTTCTGCATTGAATTCTGAGACTTCCCATCTTACCGGGTACGCTCCTACTACATTCCAAACCATCAAAGGTGCTGTAGACTGTAATCCACCTGAAAGTGTAACGATCAGATCTCTGGGTTCAAATTCGAAGTTTTCCATAGCGTTTCTGCACCAGCTTATCAATCCGGAACTTACTATTAAGCCGCGTTTAAGGACTAAATTAGGATATTTTGGTCTTAAAGGAAGCTGATGAAGAAATCTGTTTTCGCCTCCTTCGGCATATTCTTCGGTTGGAATGTCTGTTGATAGACCAGATATAGACTGAAATCTGGAGTCAATACCCTCTGTTGTTGAAATCCCATTAACAATAAAAGAGAAACTAGTTGGAGGATATAAAAGAGCCATGATTAGTTATTTTCAATAGTTAATCCTTCGTGTGCAAGTTCCAGGGTTTCGATAGCAACCTCATTACCTTCTGCTTTCAAATCTGTTGATTGTAATTTAAGCGGGAAGGCATTTTTTACTTTCCAGGTAACTGCAGGTTCTCCATTCTCATCTAAAAGTGAAATGGTGATAGATCTGCGCTCTACCGTATTAAGCTGGATCGTTTGGAACCAATCGAAAAACTCATTATCTGATTTGAATGTTCCTCTCTTTAAAACAATGTTATTGAAAACCTTTAAACCTGGCATTTTGATCTTACTAAAATCCGGACTTGCGCCATGTCTGTATTCAATTAATCCTGCTTCAATGTTCAATCCAGATACTTCTTGAAAGCCTACTTTTGTTCCGCCCCAATCTACTTCAAAGGCAAACTTTACTAATGGATATGTACTCATAATTTTTATTTATATTTTATTGATTATTAGTTTTTTTTAAGATTCTTGTAGCTTGTGTGAAAAACGAAGTATAATAAATTCTGCCGGACGTACTGCTGCCATACCGATCTCGATGTTCATTCTTCCTTCAAGGATATCCTGTGCAGACATTGTTTTGTTTAAACCTACACTTACATAGTAAGCTTCTTCAGGCTTGCTTCCTGCTAAAGCTCCGGCTTGCCATTGCTGGTTAAGGAAGTTTTCGATCATCGTTTGTACACGGATCCACGTGTTGGCGGTATTGGATTCGAAAACGAAACGTTCTGTTGCTTTTTTCACGGATTCTTCCACCATGTTGAAAAAACGACGTACTGAGATATATCTCCATTCATTGCTGTTGCCGTCCAGTGTTCTTGCTCCCCAAACCAGTGTCCCTTTTCCTGTGAAACTTCTGATCGCGTTGATGGATTTTCCTGCTGTTGGATCTACGTTAAGACCTTCCTGATCTCCGTGAGAGATTTTTACGGTTGGTGCCACAACATAATTAAGTCCTAAGTTTGCAGGTGCTTTCCATACTCCTGAAGTACCGTCTACTTTAGCATAAACTCCTGCCATGGCTGATGATGGAGCCATGATCACTCTTTTAGCTTCTATAGCTTTTTTAGCTTTATTGTAAAGCTCTGAATCTGTAGATTTTAAACTCTCCATTGAGTTCCCCTGAACCATAGTGGTTGCAGCGTCATAATTATAAGTTAAAATGGTTTCTAACTTTGGATAATAAGCCGCTCCGTATTTTAAATTATCTCCGCTATCTAATTCATCTCTCAAGTCATCAACGGCATTATCACCGTCTCCCACTACATCTACAATAACGAATCTGTCTCCCATAGCTTGTGCCTGATCTAAGGCTTTTTGGTATAAATTGTAAGCTTCATCTGCATCTAAAGACACAGCATCCGGGAAAACAATAAGAGTAGGCTCATCTTCTTTTTCTAAAGTATCAAGACCGGCTTTCAATTCATTAAAATCTACCGCAGAATATGCTCCTACTGAAACCACATAACAATCTCCACCACCATTGGCAAAGTACATCTGCATGGCGTAGTACATTTTAAAAGGACTTGGAGTTACCTGTGCTTCAACAACACCATCATTTATGGTAAATGTGAAAGATTCAGGTTTTGCCTGTCCAAAGATTGTTTCATATTCCAACATGGAAGAGATTCTTGTTGGTTCATTTTCTGGCCCCTTTGCAGTATATCCGATAAAAGCTGGGATAGCCGTTTCTACTTGTGCCACAGATGGTGGGAATTTTGAAATTTCCTCTAAATAGACTCCTGGTGTTTTGTAATTCATTTTTTTTAAATTTTAAAGTTAATATTAGTTATTTTCAATAGTTAATCCTTCGTGTGCAAGTTCCAGGGTTTCGATAGCAACCTCATTACCTTCTGCTTTCAAATCTGTTGATTGTAATTTAA
>JAFAAJ010000273.1 GCA_023426625.1 Bacteroidota bacterium | reverse complement strand
TTCTTACCAAAAGCTGCCGACAGACCGGTTTTCTCTTATAAACTGTCTATTATTCACTTCTGGTCATTGATTTTCGTGTATATCTGGGCTGGTCCTCACCACCTTCAGTATACATCACTTCCGGCATGGGCACAAGCTGTGGGAACAGGTTTCTCTATCATGCTTATCGCTCCATCCTGGGGAGGAATGCTCAACGGGCTTCTTACTTTAAGAGGAGCTTGGGATAAGGTAAGAGAAAATCCTATTCTTAAATTCTTCGTGGTAGCTGTTACCTGCTATGGTATGGCAACTTTCGAAGGACCACTTTTAGCAACTAAAAACATCAATAAAATTGGTCACTTCACAGACTGGGTTATCGGTCACGTACACTTAGGTGCTCTTGGATGGAATGGTTTCATGGCATTCGGGGTAATCTATTACCTGATCCCGATCATGTGGAGAACAAAACTTTGGTCTGTAAAATTAGCTAACTGGCATTTCTGGTTAGGAACATTAGGAATTATTTTCTATGCAGTGCCCATGTATATTTCAGGATTCACTCAGGGATTAATGTGGAAACAGTTCAATCCGGACGGAACTTTAGTTTGGAAAAACTGGCTGGATACTGTAACGGCAATTATCCCTTATTTCAAATTAAGATTCTTAGGGGGTGTATTCTACCTTTCGGGAGCGATCTTAATGGTAATCTATGCTTATAAAACCATCAGAGCCGGATCATTCCAGAAGGAAGTTCCTGCAGAGGCTCCGGCGTTGGCTAACATCAGCAACAAACGTAAGGAAGGAGAAGGTGCTCACCTGTGGTTAGAAAGAATGCCATTATTATTAGGAATTTTATCTTTCTTAACGATTTCAGTTGGTAGTATGGTGGAAATCATCCCTACCCTGTCTCTTAAGAAGAGTGTTCCTACCATTTCAGCAGTAAAACCATATTCTCCACTGGAATTAGAAGGTAGAGATATTTATATCCGTGAAGGTTGTAACGCTTGTCACTCTCAGATGGTAAGACCATTCAGAGATGAGATCGTAAGATTCAACGGTAAAAACGGACAGTACTCTAAAGCGGGAGAATTCGTGTACGACAGACCTTTCTTGTGGGGTTCTAAGAGAACAGGACCGGATTTACATAGAGAAGGAGGTAAAAACCCAAGTTCTTGGCATTACAAACACATGTATAACCCAAGATCTACATCTGCAGGTTCTATCATGCCACGTTACCCTTGGTTAATTTCCAACAATTTGGACAGATCTAAGATGATCGACAAAATGGAACTTATGAAATCTGCTTTCGATGTTCCGTATACTAAGGCTGAAATAGATTCTGCAAATCAGTGGGCAGACAACCAGGCTGCTAAGATTGTAAAAGACATCTACTCTGAAGCTGCCGACTTGAAAGACGCGTATGCAAAGAGACCTAAAGGTGAGCTAGAGAAAAAGGAAATTGTTGCTCTTATTTCTTACCTTCAAAGACTTGGTACAGATATTAAAACAACAGAAATACAAACAGCAAGTAATAACTAAAAACATTAAAAGGTCAGATGATTCCTCAGAACTTTAAAGACATATTATCCAATACAGATAATGCAGGTTTCTACCAGACATTGGCTCTGATATTCTTTATGCTGTTCTTTGTAGCTTTGGTAATCTATGTATTTAGCAGACCCAAAAAGTACTATAAAGAAGAAGAAGAGGCTCCTCTTCAGGAAGACGAAGACGATTTTAATACAAAAAATTAACTATTTATTATGAAACAAAGAACACCGGTTGTTGTAAACATTTTAATAATAATTGGACTTTTAATAGTTTTTTATTATCTGTTTGTTCAAAACTACTCGTTTTTATCTTCGCCATATTTCTGGGGAACGGTTGTGATCAGTGCGATCTTAGCATACATCCATGGGGCCATTGGAGACTTGATCGAGAATAATAAATTCAAAAAATTAAGTCCTGAAGAAAAGGCGGCTTATTTAGCAGAAAAGAAAGTTCCTTTCCTGAAAAGAATGTATCAAAGTGCTTTCAAAAAGCAATCTGCATCTGAAGAGAAAGATATCCTTATCGACCACGGTTTCGATGGAATCATGGAGTTGGACAACCAGTTACCAAAATGGTGGGTAGGTTTGTTCTATTTTGGGACTGCTTTTTGTATTGTTTATGTAGCAGCATTCTCTTTCACAGATTTTGCAAGCCCTATCAAGGAATATGAAACTGAATACAAAGAACAATTGGCTGCTATTGAAAAATATTTAGCAGAACAGCCACCTGTAACTTTGGAAACAGCAAAGTATTCTGCGGATAATATTCCTGAAGGTAAAGAGCTTTTCAAAACCAACTGTGCATCTTGCCACGGTGAAGACGGAAGAGGAGGAATCGGACCGAACTTAACGGATAACTATTGGATCAACCAGGAGGAAAAAACTTTATTCAAGAATATTTTCCATATGGACTGGTATGGTTCTAAAAACAACCCTTCAATGAGAGCCTTCGGGGCAAACGGAGAAGTTTCTGGTGCTGAAATTGAAAAGATCGCAGCGTATGTTTATCACATTAACCAAGAACAACCTCCTATTACACCTGCTCAAGGTGGTGCAGCTCCACAGGGAACTGAAGCTCATTGGGAAAAAGAATAAGTTAACTAAAAAATAGAAAACATATGAAAAACATAATTTGTTATTAGAATAAAAATAGTAACGAATTATGTTTTTCTTTTTTTAAATACCAATACAATATGTCAGACATAGAAGAAACAGAAGTACGCGGCGGACAGGGACAGGTTCTGGACCCTGAAACTTACAGAGATTCTATAGGCACAATGGAGCAATCCGGAAAAAGAAAATGGGTTTTCCCCAGAAAACCTAAAGGTAGATATACCAACTATAGATACATTGTAAGCTGTATTTTATTAATTATTTATTTTGCAGTACCATTTATTAAGATCAACGGCAACCCTCTGATCCTGTTCAATGTTATTGACAGGCAGTTTTTCATCTTCGGGCAGCCTTTTTATCCTCAGGACTTTTTCATTTTAACGTTGGGGGCTATTGCATCTTTAATATTCATTATTGTTTTTACGATTGCTTTCGGTAGAATTTTCTGCGGGTGGATATGTCCTCAGACAATTTTCCTGGAAATGATTTTTCGTAAAATAGAATATGCTATTGAAGGTGACAGAAATAGACAGATGAAGCTGGACAGACAACCCTGGAACAGCGAAAAGATCTGGAAAAGAGGACTTAAATGGTCTATTTATATTGTTATCTCACTTATCATTACTCACTTTATGTTTATGTATATTGTGGGTTATGAAGAAGTATTAAGAATAATTTCGGAGGGACCTTTTGCACACCCTACCAATTTCATCGTGATGATTCTCCTTACTGCAGCATTTTACTTTGTATTTGCATGGTTTAGAGAGCAGGTTTGTACATTGGTATGTCCATACGGAAGATTACAGGGAGTATTGATAGACAAAGATACCATCAATGTTTTCTATGATTTCAAACGTGGAGAAAACAGAGCCAAATGGAGAAAAGGCGAAGACAGAAGAGCGGTAGGAAAAGGAGATTGTATCGATTGTCACCAATGTGTTGTGGTATGTCCTACCGGGATTGATATCCGAGACGGACAGCAACTAGAGTGTGTAAACTGTACCGCTTGTATTGATGCTTGTGATGAAGTAATGGAAAAAGTAGGTCTTCCGAAAGGATTGATCAGATATGCATCTGAAAATGAAATCGAGAAGCAGACTTCGTTCAAGTTTACGGGAAGAATGAAAGGGTTTGCCATCATCCTTGTTTTACTGACAGGATTCCTTGGTTATCTGCTTTACAGCCGTGGAGAAATGGAAGCCAAATTCATCAAACCGGCAGGAAGTACATTCTTTGTAAGAGACGGTAAAATCACCAATACTTATAATTATACTTTCCTAAATAAAACAAACGAGAAAAAGATCGTAACCGTAAAAGTAATAGAGCCTGCTCATGGTGAGATTACATTCAGTGCATCAAGCAAAATTATGGTGGAAAGAGATCAGATCTCAAAAGGAACGATCAATATCAGTTTCCCGGAAGATGAAATGAAATTATCCAAGCAGAACATCACCATTGGTGTTTATGATACTAAGGGTAAACTGATAGACTCTTATCAGACTTATTTTGAAGGACCTTTTAAATTACAATTTTAATATTTAGAAATGAAAAACTTAAGTTGGGGACACGGTGTTGTAATTGCATTATTTGCATTCATAGCTTTTATTCTATCCATGTTATTTCTTTTTCCTAACGGACAAAAGAATTCCGAAATGGTAACAGAAAACTACTATGAAGAAGAATTACAATATCAGGATGTGATTGATGCGAAAAAAAGAGCGGATAATTTACAGGAAAAACCTGTTTACAGCCAGTCTGCAAGCGGGATTAAGATCACATTTCCTAAAGATTATAACAATTCCAATACTACGGTAAAATTTGTATTGAACAGAACCGATGATCAGAATCTGGATATCAAAAAAACAGTACAGCTGGATGACAGCCAGTCATTCCTGATACCCGGACAGATTTTAAAAGTTGGAAACTATACGCTGAGACTAATGTGGACGAAAGACAAAACAGACTACAGAATGGATTATGACGTGATATGGAAATAGCACTTATTGTATCGGCAATCGGCTTAGGCTTTGCTTCCGGCTTTCATTGTGTCGGAA
>JAFAAJ010000249.1 GCA_023426625.1 Bacteroidota bacterium | reverse complement strand
TTGTAGAGCAAGGTACACATCACGAGCTTATCGCTAAAAAAGGAGTTTACCATAAGCTTGTGGAACTTCAGAATTTTGATTAAATCATTTAAATTCACCTTAAATGAATCCAATACAAGAGTATTTCTACAAAATTGAAGAACCTGATAGAAGTACTCTTTTGTTTTTAAGGAAAAAGATCCTGGAATCGGATCCTGAAAACATCACGGAAACGCTGAGTTTCGGACTCCCCTTCTTTAAGTATAAAAAGAAAATGCTTTGTTACCTCTATTACAGCAAGAAGTATAAAAAGCATTACGTAAGTTTTTATCATGGCGATAAGCTGCTTCATCCCGAACTTTTACAGGAAGGCAGAAAAAAATTCAAGATCCTGCTGATTGATATAGAAGAAGACCTTCCTGTCAATTTTATTTTAGAGCTCCTTAAAGAGATCAAGAAGTATATCAAATAAAAAAGAGGAAACCATGATTTCCTCTGTAAAATATGTATAGGTTTATATTCTTAATCTTTCATTCTCGCGATAACATCCAATCCGCCTTTGGTCTTATCCCCGATCTTACAGATAATTTCTGTGTCCAAAGGCAAGAAAACGTCCATTCTGGAGCCAAACTTGATAAATCCGAACTCAAGTCCCGCCTTAGCTTCATCTCCTTCATTACAATAGAAAACAATCCTTCTCGCTACATAACCCGCAATTTGTCTGAACACCACTTTATGATTGGTTAAACTTTCAACAGCCACCGTTGTTCTTTCGTTTTCTGTTGATGATTTTTCATGCCATGCAACCAAATATTTTCCCGGATGATACTTCTTATAGATCACTTTACCTGAAACCGGATATCTACAGATATGTACGTTAAGAGGAGACATAAAAATGGAAATCTGAATAGCTTTCCCATTCAAAAATTCAGTTTCTTCAACTTCTTTGATCATGACTACCTTCCCGTCCACCGGTGCGATCACATTTTCCCTGTGATCAAGGATCTCACGATCCGGAACTCTGAAAAACCAAAATACCAGGCTGTACATCACCAGTAATGGCATAATGATCAGTAACGACCATATCTCTAAAAAATAGATCGCTAATGCCCCGATAATAACAAATAATAGAGTTGCTACAGCAATTGTTCCTTTTGATTCTCTATGTAGTTTCATGAGTCTAGTTAATTTTTTCTAAAATAAAATACAAATATACAACAGGAGCACAGATTAAAAAACTATCCAACCTGTCTAAAATTCCGCCATGTCCGGGGATAATATTCCCACTGTCCTTTACTCCAAAGTTTCTCTTCAATTGGCTTTCCACCAAATCTCCCAGCGGCGCAAATATCGCTACCAAAAACCCTACGATCATCCAGTTCCCACGAAGTTCCGGTTGATACTGCTCTATAAAATATGATAAAACAAGAGTCAATACAACTCCTCCTGCATAGCCTTCCCAGGTTTTTTTAGGAGAGATTTTCGGAGCCATTTTATGTTTTCCAAAAAACTTCCCTACTAAGTAAGCGAAGGTATCACTACTCCAAATGAGTATAAACAGGAATAAAACATCCAATGAGAATGTATTCTGGAAGGTAGAATATTTAGGGAGTCCTAAAGCGAAACTAAATGGCAATGCCACATAAATAACAGTAAAAATAAGCTTTCCACTGTCATAATATAGTTCGTTGGGATATTTAAATAATGTAACGACCGCAATGGCAATCAGTGACAACGCCAATATTTCGTTTAGTCTGAAATTAAAATAAAAATCATGATAAAAATACCTTTTGGAGAACATGTAAAATATGATCATGATCACCGGAAAAACCACCCATTTTTCATACCCCTTCCCAAACTTCATGATCTTAACACACTCCCAGGAACCTATTCCCATCAAAACCGCAATAAGAATATAATATAAATAATGCTGCTGAATAAGGTTCGGGGAAATCGTGTTGATTAACTTAGCCCCCAATGGAGATGTACAAAGGATAATAATTGCAGTATAAACAATTCCTGAAATGGTTCTTTGTATAAGGTTTTTATCCAAAATTAAAGGTTTATAGAGTTGACGCTAATCTTCAAGCAGCAATAAAAAAAGCTTTGTATTAGCACTGGAAGAGCTATCTAATTTCGACTGGCTTCCACTGATAGAGGTCAGATTCTTTATATTTCCGTTTCTCTTTATTTTTCCCATAGCATCATTCAGATTATTCACAATCTGGGAAACATTGGCTATGATAATGATCTTCTCCGGTAATCGGGAAGAATGATAATGAAGAATGTTATTATGAGAAAGCATGATTCTGCCATCGTACGCAATAAGATATTCGCAGGAAATAAATGCAGCATCGTTTGCCTGAACCAATTCTGACGTATAAGTAGACTTTACCACATTCAAAAAGTTCTGCAGCTCTTTATCCCAACAGAAGACATTCCGAATCCCTTCTATTTTGATGATCTGATTCAAAGTCTGAAGAGCTTCCGCTTCATCTGCACAATAATTAAAAAAACCTCCTGAATGCGTAAATAATTGCGCAAACTTATAGTCAAGATCCGCATTTTTCAACGAATCCCCAAGCTTCTCCAGGCTTTGTTTGTCCTCATCCTCAGACTGGTTAGTCAGTTTGCTTACAATCTTCTTAAATAAACTCAACTTAAATTATTTTTAGTCAACTTTATACAAAAATAAAAAATTAATTATATAGATTCTAAAAAAGTACCCTTAAATATGAAAAAACCTGATAATTTTAAATTACCAGGTTTAAATTTGAATTATTTTGAATATTTCTTAAAGTTGAGTAGAACTCTCAGGTGCCTGAGTTTCACTTTCTTCTTCGTTTTCTTTCTCCGGAATAGTGTTCGTCACAGGCTTCTCCGTTAATTCAGGATCCCAAGCTCTTTTACCGAATACTTCTTCCAAATCTTCACGGAAGATCACTTCTTTTTCCAAAAGTTTGTTAGCAAGTGCGTCCAGCTTATCTTTATTATCCGTAAGAATCTGCACCGCTCTGTCATATTGATCTTCGATCAGTCTTTTGATCTCTGCATCAATCTTTGTTGCTGTCTCTTCCGAATAAGGTTTCCCGAAAGAATATTCAGACTGACCGGAACTGTCATAGTAAGAAATATTACCGATATTAGGGCTTAATCCGTAGATCGTAACCATCGCCTGAGCTCTTTTTGTTACGCTTTCCAAATCAGATAAAGCACCGGTGGAAATATTATTAAATATCACCTGTTCTGCGGCTCTTCCTCCTAAGGTAGCACACATTTCATCAAGCATCTGCTCTGTAGTTGTAAGCTGTCTTTCCTCTGGAAGATACCACGCTGCTCCCAATGAACGCCCTCTTGGAACGATCGTAACTTTCAATAGAGGTGAAGCGTGTTCTACCAACCATGAAATCGTAGCATGTCCTGCTTCATGATAAGCCACTCTTTTCTTTTCAGAAGGTTTGATGGCTTTATTTTTCTTTTCAAGACCTCCGATAATTCTGTCTACCGCATCAAGGAAATCCTGTTTTGTTACTGATTCGTGGTTGTTTCTTGCTGCAATAAGAGCTGCTTCATTACAAACATTGGCGATATCTGCTCCACTGAATCCAGGCGTTTGTTTTGCCAAAAATTCCCTGTCTACATTATTATCTAATTTGATCTTTTGCAAGTGCACATCAAATATCTGTCGTCTTTCGTGTAATTCCGGAAGATCTACATAGATGGAACGGTCAAAACGCCCGGCTCTCATCAAGGCTTTATCCAGGATATCCGCTCTGTTGGTTGCCGCCATTACGATAACATTGGTATCTGTTCCGAAACCGTCCATTTCCGTAAGCAGCTGGTTCAATGTATTTTCTCTTTCGTCATTTCCACCTGAAAAGTTATTTTTTCCTCTCGCACGTCCGATGGCATCAATCTCATCAATGAAAATAATGGCAGGAGATTTTGCTTTTGCCTGCGCAAAAAGATCTCTTACTCTGGAAGCTCCAACTCCTACAAACATTTCAACGAAATCTGATCCTGAAAGTGAGAAGAAAGGAACTTTAGCTTCTCCTGCTACAGCTTTTGCCAATAAGGTTTTACCTGTTCCCGGAGGACCTACCAAAAGAACTCCTTTCGGAATTTTACCTCCCAGTCTTGTATATTTTTCAGAGTTTTTCAGGAAATCTACAACTTCCTGAACCTCTTCTTTTGCGCCTTCCAAGCCTGCAACATCTTTAAATGTTACCTGAATTCTTTCTTTTTCATCAAAAAGTTTTGCTTTGGATTTTCCAATGGAAAAAATTTGTCCACCGGGACCTCCTCCACCACCCATTCTTCTGAAGAGAAGGAAGTAGAATAATCCTAAAATAGCAATCCAGATCAATGCTGAAACCAAGATATCGGCAAACGGGCTTTTTCCCGCTCCATAATCTTTAGTGGTTTTAATATTGGCATTTTCTGCTTTTGTTTTATCGAATTTTTGAAGGAAAAGCTGCAAATCACCAAACTTAACTGAGTAATCTGCCTTTGGAGCCATCTCGAAAGCTGAAAACGGGTCACTTTCATTTTTTTTCTTCACCATCGCTGTTTTTGCAGCTTGTGTAAGAAATACATCGGCTTTTTCTGTGTCTTTGTATATGATAATATTCTGAACTTTTCCGGACTGCATAACTCTGAAGAATTCATCTTCATCTATAGATTTTGCATTATCGCCTCCTAAAAAATTGGAACCAAAAAACAACAAAAGTGCTATGATCGCAATCGGGAAAAACCAGTTGAATCCTTTATTGTTCATTTATACTTTTTAAAATTTAAAATTCATTTTCAATTTTGGTGATTACCGCATCACCCCAAAGTTCTTCTATATCATAGTACTCACGTACCTGTTTCTGAAATATATGAACTACTGTTGAAACATAATCTACCAAAACCCACATCGCATTTTCGGTACCTTCCACATGCCATGGTCTTTCTTTAAGTTCGTTTCTCACTTTTCTCTCCACACTTCCTGCAATGGCAGCTACCTGCGTGTTCGAATTCCCACTACATATCACAAATGTCTCAGCTACAGAGTTTTCTATCTTTGAAAGATCGAAGATCATGATATCTTCACCTTTAACATCCTGGATAGCTTCAACAATTTTATCTAATAATTCTTTCTTTTCTGCTGTTTTATTCATTAAAAATATACTATAATCTGCAAATTTATTGTTTTTTCTTTACTTTAGCCTTACTTTTAAGGCTTTAAAGTCTTAAAGTTTTCTTAAATGAGCGAACTGTTTTATCTAAAAGAATGCTCTTCTACTAATGACGAGATTTCCAAGTTTTTACTTTACGAAGGTTCTGATTTTGTAAGCGTCTATACTTTCAACCAAACGAAAGGCAGAGGTCAATATGGAAATGCCTGGAACACAGCTCCTGAACAAAATTTAGCATATACACTTGCTGCAAATACTTCAAACTTTTCTATTCCTGATAGTTTATTCAATTATTATACCGCAACCATTATAAGAGATTTTCTTGCCAATTTGACTGAAAACCCGGTAAAAATAAAATGGCCCAATGATCTGATCCTTAAAAATAAAAAAATAGTCGGAATTTTGATTGAAAAGAAAAAGATCAATAAGCAAAATTATTTTATCATTGGAACGGGCATCAATATTCTTCAGGAAAGGTTTGAGGTTTCCAACGCCGGGTCTTTATTAACCCAAACAGGAAAACGTTTTGATCTCGATAAGTTTACTTCGGAATATCACGACTTTCTAGTTGAAAGGTTAAAAAACATTCCTTCTGAAGAGGAAATCATGAAGCAATTCAATACCCATTTATTCCGTAAAGATGAGATCGCTGTTTTCGAAACCGGAGAAGACAGACAAAATGGCATCATAAGATCGGCTGATGAAAAGGGGCAACTCTGGATAGAAATGGAAGACGGATTAAGGTCTTTTTATCACAAAGAAGTAAAAATGCTTTACTGATTGGCTCTCTTTAGGTATAAAACCAACGCCAAAGGAAGGAATACAATATTGGGGAACCACATGGCTAAAGCCGGGCTCATACTTTTATTTTCCGAAACTACTTTTAATGCTTCAAACGAGAATACGAAAACGAAAGCAAGGGAAATCCCGACAGCCAGGTTAATTCCTAATCCTCCTCTTCTTTTCTGTGAGGAAAGGGAAAGCGCTAAGAAAGTAAGTACAACGATTGAAACCGGCATGGATGTTCTCTGATACAGCTCGTTAAGATGGGCATTCAGGTTGCTGTTTCCTTTTTCTTTTTCCCTGTCAATGAACCTGATAAGTTCCGGTGTCGTCTTATTCTGTCCTAATAGTTCGTTCGGGAAAAGTTCTTCCGGTCCATGTCCGTAGCTTTTTCTTAATTCGAATCCGTTATTCAGTTTTTCAGAATCGTCTTTGTTTACTATCTTCTCGAGGAAGCCATTCAATACAAACTGCTTTTTATCATTATCCCAGTAAACGTCATTGGCTTTAAGCTCATACGCCATCTTTCGGTTCTTATCGAATTTCTGATAGATAAAACCTGAACCTCTTTTTTCTCTTTTGTTCCAAAAGTTAATGAAAATATATTCTGTTTTGCTGAGCTGTGCGGAAACCGGAGCAGTTCCTAAAACTTTTTCTTTATTTGCCGCATTATAGGTATAAGCCTCTAATTCGTTCTTTTTGATATTCGCCCAAGGCAACACAAAGTGGTTTATAACCAGCGAGATAACAGCAATGAACAGTGACGTAAATAAATACGGTTTTGCAAACCTGTGAAAACTGGCACCGCTACTGATAACAGCCACAATTTCCGTATTATTTGCCATTCTGGAAGTAAAATAGATCACCGAAATAAATACCAAAATAGACAAAAACGTCATCACAAGGTTAATGATCCAGAAAGGATAGAAATGAACAAGGAAATATCCTAAGTCCAATTTGGGATCGATCAGTTTGGCAGTTTCTATTCTTGGAATTTTCTGCTGAACATCAATAACCAGAACCACAATAGACAGCAATATCAACATGAAACTGAATGTTCCAAGGTATTTTTTGATGATATATCGGTCTATAATTTTCAGCATTGCTTTCTTTTTGAATACTTTTACTTATTAAAGTCTTTGTCTAAGTACAGGAACTACAGATTTTTTCCATTCGTAGAAGTCACCTGCTATGATGTGCTCTCTGGCTACTTTTACCAGATCCAGATAAAATGCAAGGTTATGAATCGAAGCAATCTGTTTTGCCAAATATTCTTTAGACACAAATAAATGACGCAGATACGCTTTTGAATATTCTTTATCTACATAACTGGTCCCAAATTCATCCAAAGGCGAAAAATCTCGTTTCCATTTTTCATTTTTCAGATTCATCACCCCTTTCCATGTGAAAAGCATGGCATTTCTTGCATTTCTTGTAGGCATTACGCAATCCATCATATCAATTCCTAATCCAATGGATTCCAAGATATTCCAAGGAGTTCCTACTCCCATCAGATATCTTGGTTTTTCTTTTGGTAAAATATCCGTAACCTCATCGGTAATTCTGTACATCTCTTCTTCAGGCTCTCCTACAGACAGTCCTCCGATGGCATTTCCTTCTGCTCCTGCTTCTGAGATTACTTCAGCTGATATTTTTCTAAGATCAGAATAAGTTGATCCCTGAACGATAGGAAATAGTCTTTGTTTATGTCCGTAAAGTTCTTTATTTTCTTCTGTCCATTCAATACACCTTTTCAGCCAACGGTGGGTAAGCTCCATGGATGATTTTGCCTGATTGTATTCGCATGGATAAGGTGTACACTCATCAAAAGCCATGAAAATATCCGCTCCGATCTGTCTCTGGATCTCCATAGATTTTTCCGGCGAGATGAAATGATAGCTTCCGTCGATATGGGATTTGAACTTTACTCCTTCCTCCGTCATTTTTCTGCTGCTCGCCAGTGAAAACACCTGAAAACCTCCTGAATCGGTAAGGATAGGAAGATCCCAGTTCATAAATTTATGCAATCCTCCTGCTTCCTGCATAATGTCCATGGTAGGACGAAGGTACAGGTGGTAAGTATTACCCAGAATGATTTGGGCTTCTATGTCTTCTTTTAATTCTCTCTGATGAACGGTTTTCACACTCGCCACAGTTCCTACCGGCATAAAGATCGGCGTCTGGATCTTCCCGTGATCTGTCGTGATTTCTCCTGCTCTCGCTTTTCCTTCAGAGGTTTTTTCTATATTAAAAAATTTCATTCGTATAATTTTAATTCATGTTGTCCTCAATCGATGTTTTACCGAATGGAACATTCTTCAACATTATAATTTATCTTGCAAAAGCAGGAACATTTTGTTTGTTCTTCAACTTTTCCTGGATATGCTTTTCCGCTTTCGGATCTTTTTCAAGCAGTATTTTCTGCGCTTCGTCTGCAATTTCCGTCAGCTTATCTTTGGCTACATAATATTTATAGCTTTCCACAAAATCATCTGATTTCACATTATGGGTTTTAAGAACGAATCTTGTCCCACTTTCCAAGTTGGTTCCCTGAAACAGAAAAACAGCCTGGTCATTGATCGCAAGATCAGCCAGTATTTCTGCCATGGTATCTTCATCAATAAGATTTTCAGGCTTATTAATATACTCACTACATGAAACCATGAACAGTAAAACGAAAACACAAATCAGTTTTTTCATGAACCCGTTTTTATAGTTTGTTTATTAAGGATTCCCATTTCAGATTCAAAACCCCGAAAACCGCTTCATGGATGATCCCTCCGTTCATTTTGCTTTCTCCTAAGATCCTGTTTGTAAAAATAATAGGTTCTTCCACTATTTTAAAGCCTTTTTTATAAGCTTTGAATTTCATTTCGATCTGAAATCCGTATCCTTTAAGCTTTATATTATCCAATCCGATCTCTTCCAGCACTTTTCTGGAGAAACAGACAAATCCTGCCGTTGTATCATGAATTGGAAGTCCTAAAATGAATCTCACGTATTTGGATGCAAAATAAGAAAGCAATACTCTTCCCATTGGCCAGTTCACTACATTTACTCCTTTTGAGTATCGGGAACCCACCGACATATCGGCATTTAAGCAGGCTTTATATAGTTTGGGAAGATCATTCGGATTGTGAGAGAAATCGGCATCCATTTCAAAAATATAGTCATATTGATTTTGGAGCGCCCACTTGAACCCATGAATATAGGCTTTTCCTAAACCATCTTTTACATGTCTTATGGACAGGTGCAAATGATGCGGATGTTTTTTCTGCAGTTCTTTTACAACTTCAGCCGTTCCGTCCGGTGAAGAGTCATCCACTACCAGAATATGAAAGTCATCTTCCAATGCAAAAACCGCGGAAATAATATTTTCAATATTTTCCTTTTCGTTGTAAGTTGGAATAATGACTAGTTTTTTCATTTCAGTTTGCAAAGATAGTTTATTTAACCTTTTTATTTTATACAAAATAATCTATAATTTTGCAAAAAACATTCCGTTGCCGCTATCACAAAACTATATAAATCAAGTAAGAATACCTGAGAATAACGATTGGGTGGTTTTTATATTGTTAGGCTGTATATTTT
>JAFAAJ010000226.1 GCA_023426625.1 Bacteroidota bacterium | reverse complement strand
ATCTGTAGGTCCCGGCAAAAGAGCCGTCACTGTAATTCCGGTGTCCTTAAGTTCTTCACGAATGGCTTCAGACCACGAAAGTACAAATGCTTTGGTTCCGTGATAAACCGAATGCCAGGGACCGGGAGCTTTACCGGCAATAGATGCCACATTTAAAATCTTCCCGGATCCCTTTGGTAAACGGTCCTTAATAAACAGTTTGGCTAGTATGATGACTGAAATAATATTCAGATTGATAATATCTACTTCTCTGTGGATATCGGTATCCTGAAATTTCCCGTAAACGCCTTGTCCTGCATCATTCACTAATATTTCAGGGCTTATTCCGTTGAGCTTTAACTCGGAGTAGAGTGAGTATACCTCATCCTGATTGAAAAGGTTTTTGGAAATCGGGATCACATTGATCTCAAATGATTTGAATTCTTCCGCTTTAGTACGAAGTTCATCATGATTTCTTGCAACTATCACAAGATCATATCCGTTTTTAGCGAATTGTTTGGCCAGTTCATAGCCTATTCCACTAGTAGCACCGGTAACAAGTGCATACTGATTTTTACGTTCCATGATCATTATTTTAAAATTAACAATCTGTTCATCTCACTTTTAAAGCACCCCAAAATGAATTCTGTATAATATAGTTGGGCATTCAGGGCTTGGGTTTTGGGGTGCAGTTCCAGTTTTTTAGTGAGGACGATCTCGCCTTTATATGAAAAGGAGAAATACGCAAAAATCTTATATGCGGAGCTTCTGATTGGGGTACAATATCCTGTTGTGGCAATAGACCAGTCGGTTTGAAACATTTCAGCAACATTTAAGGCCATCACTTCGGCAATATTTTCTGAAACGCAGTCGCATTCTTCCGCTTCGTTTTTGTCTACATTCAAAAGACGTACTTTTTCGGATAATGCGTATGCAGTCACTCCTCCTTTATAAAACAAAGATGCGTTTGGCATTTGTGAAAAGGCGAGCTGCAATAACCCTGAAGTTACGCTTTCCGCAACGGATATTGTTTCATTTGCAGTCATCAATGAATCGCTGATATATTCTAATAGATTTTTCTGAAATTCCATTGTATTAATATTTAAGTGTTAAGTATGTGGTGTGAAGGGTTAGTGATCTGAATTATACCTGAGCATTTCGCTCTAATTCAAGATCCCAAACTCTGTGATTGGCGATCGCTTCGATGAATTTATCTTCAGGATTTTTATCCTGTGGGCCTATAATTGCCGGATCTTCGTGCTTTCTCAAGCTTACATTACTGTTTTTATATAGATCGTCTGTTTCCGCACCGAAATAAATGGCTTTGCAATGCATATATGCTTCATTGATAAAGTTTAACACCAAATGTTTATTTTCCGGAATCATAAGTTCTTTAGTTGAATTTTCTCCCGGACAGATGAATAGTGCATCAAAGCAGACACTTCTTGTGCTCGTAAGAGAGTGTTTTGGGAAGTAAGTTGTTCCATTTTCTGATTTTACAGGCGCTAAACTCGGACCAATAACCTCCACTTTAGCTCCTTTTTCCTCAAGTTTGGTTTTCAAAGCATCTATATTATCTATGGTACAGCCATTCGCCATGATGAATCCTATTTTTCTGCCCTGGATCGTATCTTTAATTGTGTTTTGCATGCTCAATGCTTCGGAAATCTTGGTGTTGGGTTCTCTTTCCTCGCTTTGGAGATCCATTACATTGCTGTCTGCAGGCAGACTTTGGTTAGGTAAATCCAATGATTTCACTTCCACGCCCACTTTTTCTGCCACTCTCCAAGCCAAGAACTTATCAATATAAGCCAATTGTCCCACCATTCTTTCTCTGATTGCAGGGATCGTAACTTTTGAAAGTTCAAAGATCAAGGCATTCTGAAGGTGCATTTTTTCAGGTGTTGACTGACTGTTGTAAAAAAGTTTTGCCTGAGAGTAGTGATCTACAAAGCTTTTGCTACGTTCTCTTACCTTTCTTCCAGACATTCTTTCCGGATGAGAGGTAAATCCACCCTCCTTCATCATTGCCTGAAAAGGGCATCCGCCACCAATGGAATTAGGTTCATAGCTTACTTTTCCTTTTGCGATCTGCTGTCGCATGTGGCCGTCTCTCTGGTTGTTGTGAACGGTATTGATTGATCTATTGATAGGTATTTCATGGAAATTAGGGGATCCCAATCTCGATAACTGGGTATCTGTATAGGAAAATAGTCTTCCCTGCAGCAACGGATCATTACTGAAATCTATCCCGGGAACCACGTGTCCTGGATGGAAAGCAATCTGCTCTGTTTCCGCAAAAAAGTTATCAGGATTTTTATTCAAGGTCAAGGTTCCGATAAGTTCTACAGGAACTTCTTCTTCGGGAATGATCTTCGTAGGATCCAGCAGATCAAAGTCGAATTTTTCTTCATCTGCTTCAGGAACGATCTGCACTCCCAAATCCCATTCCGGGAATGCTCCGTCTTCAATCGCCTCCCACAGATCTCTTCTGTGGAAATCAGGATCTACACCGGAAATTTTCTGTGCTTCATCCCACGCTACGGAATGAACTCCCAACTTAGGTTTAAGATGGAATTTCACAAAGTGAACTTCGCCCTGCTCATTAATCAGTTTAAATGAATGTACACCAAAACCTTCCATCATTCTGTAACTTCTCGGAATAGCACGGTCACTCATCAGCCACATGATCATATGCATACTTTCAGGCATCAGAGAGATGAAATCCCAAAATGTATCGTGAGCCGAAGATGCCTGCGGAATCTCATGATCCGGTTCAGGTTTTACTGCGTGTACAAGGTCCGGAAATTTAATGGCATCCTGAATAAAAAATACAGGCATATTGTTTGCCACCAGATCATAATTTCCTTCTTCCGTATAAAATTTGATCGCGAAACCTCTTACGTCCCTTGGTAAATCTGTGCTTCCCCTACTTCCGGCCACAGTAGAAAATCTCACAAAAACAGGAGTCTCCTTTCCTACTTCTCCTAAAAATTTAGCTTTGGTATACTGAGAAAGACTTTTATTAAGTTTAAAAATGCCATGAGCGCCGGATCCCCGTGCGTGTACAACTCTTTCAGGGATTCTTTCATGGTCGAAATGAGTGATCTTTTCTCTGAAAATAAAATCTTCCATTAAGGTCGGTCCACGGTCACCTGCTGTCAGAGAATCCTGATTGTTATTGATTTTCAATCCCTGATTGGTGGTTAGCTTTGCATCTTCATTTGAAGTGGTTGATGAGCCTAACTGCTCAACTTTTTTGTTAAAATTTTCTTCTTTTTCCATAATTTTAAATTTTGAGATTGGGTGATTGGAGATCTTCCCGCAGCTTTATGTTACAGGTTATCAGATGAGGTAAGTTGATTAAACAAGCCATGCAGAAGCATTCCTTACATGGCTTGATATTTTTAATTAATCTTCCTGTTCAGCGTCGAAATTGATTGAGGTCTCTGCAATCTCAGTAAGATTGAAATCTGTATCTTCTTCTTCCTGTAATGTTTTTTCCAAAAGATCTGCGGCTTTATCGTGTCCCATTGTGATAGCAAGTTGGGCAAGACCGCCATAAGTTGCAATTTCGTAATGTTCTACTTTTTGTGCGGCAATAATTAAGGCTGCATCACGAGTCATGGACCCTTCTTCCGTGGATTTAATGATCTCTTCTCCTTCTTTTATCAGTCCTTTTATTGCTTCGCATTCTTTTTTCTCAGGTTTTTCGTCGATCAGTTTGAAGACTTTTTCCAGACGGCTTACATGTTTTTTGGTCTGAAGCTGGTGATCTTCAAATGCATCTTTCAGTTCTTCTGTTGTTGCGGCATCATGCATGGTCTGTAATGCATCAATGATCGCATTTTCTGCATAGTAAATATCCTTAAGAGAATCTACAAAGAATTTGTGAAGCGGAGCGTTTTTCATTTCACTTGCTTTTACCGATGCGTTGTCCACTGTGGTCTTCTTTTCCGAAGACATTGTATTATTATTGTTTGCTGTTGTTTTAGTTGCCATAATGTGATTGGTGTTTAAGGTTAGAAAGATTACCCCTTTACCTGGATAAAGAGGTAATCAATGGAAAAAGAATTATGAATTGTTACGTCTGCCTCCAAATCCGGATCTACCAGAAGATCTTCCGCCGCCGTGAGATGCTTTTCCACCCATACGTGCAATTCTTGTACGTTCGGCTTTGCTCATCGCTGCGAAACCTCTTTTGGATGTTCCTGATCCTGAATTGGAACCTCGACCTGAACCGCCACTGTTGTTAGATCTTGAACCGCCCGACGAGTTTGAAGAAGATCTGCCTCTTCCCGATCCGGAATTTCCACGGCTTCCTCCTCTTCCGCCGGAAGAAGGTCTGCCCTGGTTTCCTCTGCCGGAACTACGCCCTGAACCTCCACGTCCTCTGTTGTCGTAATCTTCCTCTTCATCATCATCGTAGTCTTCGTCATCATCATAATCGTCATAGTCTTCATCATCGTCGTCATAATTGTTGCCAAAATCATCGTAATAATCCTCATAGTCTGAGAAATCATCGTCATAATCCTCATCCTGAGATGCATCATTATACCCGTGATCATATCCTAATTGGTACACTTCTTCAAGTGTTGATCTGGAATTGTTACCAGAGCTGTTAGAAGATCTGTTTCTAGAGCTACGATTTCCTGAATTTCTAGTGTTCATAACTGAATTTTTATAATTAATATTTAGTGATGTAATGTCGTTTTTAACTAGTATTTAACGACAATTGGTTTTTCGGTGTTTATAATAAAGCTGAACACGTCAAGCT
>JAFAAJ010000193.1 GCA_023426625.1 Bacteroidota bacterium | reverse complement strand
AACCAGCAGATCCCATAATAAATATCCGTCACCTGAATATTTTCTAATCTGTCACGAACAGCTTTCTGTAAGGATACTACGGCAAATAAACCATATAGAAGAATTGTAAAATAATAACCTTTTTCATTAAGTTCCATTTCTGCTCTTACAAGACCTGCAATGAAGCCGATCATTCCCGCTCCCAATGCAATCCACGAAGCTGCCACGAATGCGTTTGATACTCTTTGTTTTTTCATTAGTTATAATGTTTTGTTTAATAAATCAAATATATATTATTTTTTATTGAATTTGCTAAAAATAAAAACCGCTCCGAATTTTCGGAGCGGTTTGGTATGTTAAGATAAAAAATCTTAGTATCTGTAATACTCAGGTTTGAATGGTCCTTCCACATTCACACCGATGTATTCTGCCTGTTCCGGAGTAAGAGTTTCAAGCTCCACGCTTAATTTCTTAAGGTGAAGAGCCGCTACTTTTTCATCCAAATGCTTAGGAAGCATATATACTTCGTTTTTATAAGCAGCAGAGTTGTTCCATAATTCGATCTGAGCCAACGTTTGGTTAGAGAAAGAGTTAGACATTACAAAACTTGGGTGTCCTGTTGCGCAACCCAGGTTTACCAATCTACCTTCAGCTAAGATGATGATTTCTTTACCTTCAACGGTATAGATGTCAACCTGTGGTTTTACTTCAGACTTAGTATGTCCGTAGTTTTCGTTTAACCAAGCCATATCGATTTCGTTATCGAAGTGACCGATGTTACAAACGATCGCTTTATCTTTCATTTTAAGGAAATGCTCAGCTCTTACGATGTTGAAGTTTCCTGTAGTCGTGATGATGATATCTGCATTGTCTACTACGGTATCCAGTCTTTTTACTTCATAACCGTCCATTGCAGCCTGTAAAGCACAGATCGGGTCGATTTCCGTAACGGTAACGATAGAACCTGCTCCTCTGAATGAAGCAGCAGTACCTTTACCAACATCACCGTATCCGCAAACTACAACTCTTTTTCCTGCTAACATAACGTCTGTAGCTCTTCTTACAGCATCTACTGCAGATTCTTTACATCCGTATTTGTTATCGAACTTAGATTTAGTAACAGAATCATTCACATTGATTGCAGGCATTACTAAAGTTCCGTTCTTCATTCTTTCGTATAATCTGTGTACACCTGTTGTAGTTTCTTCAGAAAGACCTTTGATATCTTTAGTTAATTCCGGGTATTTATCGAAAACCATGTTCGTTAAATCTCCACCATCATCTAAGATCATATTCAATGGCTTTCTGTCTTCACCGAAGAATAAAGTCTGCTCTATACACCAGTCAAACTCTTCCGCATTCATACCTTTCCAGGCGTAAACCGGAATTCCTGCAGCAGCAATAGCAGCAGCAGCGTGATCCTGAGTAGAGAAAATATTACAAGAAGACCAGGTAACTTCAGCACCTAAAGCAACCAGAGTCTCGATTAGCACAGCTGTTTGGATGGTCATGTGAAGACATCCGGCAATTCTTGCTCCTTTTAGCGGTTGAGACGGTCCGTATTCTTCACGAATAGCCATCAAACCAGGCATTTCTGCCTCAGCAAGAGTGATTTCCTTTCTTCCCCATTCTGCCAGGGAAATATCCTTTACTTTATAAGGAACGTATTGAGTTGTTGCTTCCATCTATCTGAAAAATTTTTCGCAAATTTACAAACTAAAATCCTGCTGACCAAAAATATGCCCCTTTATCGAGATTTTTCAGATGACAATGCCACGATCCTTGTATGGAAGTATGACGAGAGTGATGACTTGAATGTAGATGAGCTTTTGGAGCCCGAAAATGCCGAGAAAGTAAAAGATTATCATCCTAAAAAACTGTTGGAAGTATTAATGGTTCGGAAACTGCTGAAAGGTTTAAAACCGGATTCCAAAATTCTCTATAAGGAAAGAGAACCCTTTCTTTCTCCTAAAGATGCGGAAATCTCAATCACCCATTCTTTTCCATTTGCCTCCATTGCCATCTCTAAAAATAAGATAGGAATTGATATTGAAGAATTCAATCCTAAAATATTAAGAGTGATCGATAAGTTTACTTATGAACATGAAAGAGGTTTTATTCCAGAACATAAAGCGGACACTTTTTATACGATCATCTGGAGTGTAAAGGAAAGCATGTATAAGATCCATCATTCCAAATACTGGTCTTTGAAGAAAAACTATGAAGTGAAACCTTTTGAGCTCAAACATCTTCACCATATCAAATGCAGGGTGTATGACGATCAGTTCTCAGATGAGTTCAAGGCAAGAGTGGAATTCTTCGATAATTATTGCTTTACGATTGTGGAGGAGTAGGATCGGATTCGTTTTTATACTTTTCGATCACTTTTCTCTGTTCTTTGGCAACGTCGTAAATAAGCTCAAGAACATCATGGATGTTTTTCAATTCTGTTAAATGAGAAATTCTGTCGGGATCTCTTCTGTCCACCACTTCATTTTCTTCGATCTCTGTCTTTCTTTTTAAAAGCAGGTCTTCAATGGAGGAATCTTCAGGCTCGAGACGACTTTCTCTCTTTAATGTTTCGGTGATTTTTTCTCCTTTTAACAGGGCACAAGTCTGCATCATTTCAGCTTCAATTTTTCTGCACCAGCTTTCTGTATCTATTTCCGGGAATTTTTTATTCTCTTTAGAATATTGTGATAGAGAGGCTGTATAAGCGGTGATAAGATGGGATGTCGCCACAAACTGATGTACCACTTCAAGCTTTTTCTGTTGGTTTTTAGGATCGGAGATCATTCTCTGGAAATTATCGGAAAGATTGGCCAAAGCAATGATGGCGTTTTTACGCTTCACTTTATAGTCTTCCAGATCTACATTGTCTTTCATGAATTTGGAAATAACGCTTTCAAAATAAATGAGGTTGCTTTCCGCGGATTTTTTCATGAGATCCAAAGTCTGTGTATGTTCCCATACCGGAAGTACAATATAGGAAACGGCGAAAGCGATCATTCCTGCAATAACGGTATCCAATATCCTGTCTTTGAAAATAATGTTGACATGTCCGGGATTCAGGAAGTTAAAACTCAGGAAAATATAGATCGTCATGAACAATACAGCCCAAAAATATCTGCCTTTCAGTAAACTGAAGCATAAGATCATACTCAGCAACAAAATAGCAAAGAGAACCCCGTTTATATCAATGAAATATAAAATGGCATACGCAATCAAAGCACCTACAATTGTTCCGTAAAGACGAAGAAGATTCCGTTGTTTGGTAATGGAATAGGCAGGCTTTAAAATGGCGACAATGGTGATCATGATCCAGTATGTATGCCCGATTCCCAAAAACTGAATTAAGGAAAAAAGATACCCGATCAATAAAGCAATGGTGATTCTGATCGCATGTTTGAAATGACCTGAAGAAAGGGAAATATTGTTTCTGAGAACTTTAAAATTCAACTTTTCTTCATTGGGAAGGAATTTTTTAAGATCCAATCCTGTGGAAAGACTTTTTGCCAGCTTTACATTCTGTGAAAAAACTTTATAGATCTCATCAATTTCTTTTGTGATCTCGTTGATGCGCATTAAGATCTGGCGTAAAATCATGAAATTTTCCAGATTATCCGGTGATAATTGCTTATTTCTCAGCTCGAAATAATTGGAATTAAGATTTTTCAGTTCACTGTTCAGATCGAATAAAGGTTTTGCTTTTGTGCTGCTTTGCAGGGCAATTCCGATATTGGTAAGTTCTTCCGAAAGAAGGTTGAGGTAATCATGAATATTGACAAGGATCATGCTGCCTTCAAAGCTTTGCTGAAGTTTCTGATAATCACTTTCAGAAGTCATGAGCTTTTCATGAAGGTCCATGGAATTGAGGAACATTAGCATTAACAAACGACTGGTTGTTGTGGATTCATTAACGATGGTTCTCGTTTTGAAAACGGTTTCCCTTGTTTCCTCCTGAAGGTTTTTGATTCCCACTTGTTTGGCGATAACCTGTGTGGTAAGCTTGTTAAAATCCGGGTTTTTCTGGTAATAATTTGCTTTTATCTTTAAAAATTCAGCCAACTGAAGGTAATTTTCACCGATCATCTGACTGGCTAATTTATAGGGTTGAATCGTTGTTACGACTAGAAATATCAGTAAAAACCAGATACATCCTGAAGTAAAGATCAACAGACTTTTCAGAATATCAGTTCCGGTAAGGTGTCCATCAATAAAAATAGCTAAAACCACGATGGATAATGAGCCCACTGCGGCTAATCTTTGTCCGTAAACACCAATTAACGAGAAAAACATCCCGAAAATGATGATCTCAAGAATAACCAGAATTTTGAAATTCATTACCAGACTTGCGGTAAGTGCTACGATGACAAAGCAGAAAATAGCGAAGGTCAAAGCGTTTCTTCTTCGGATAAAAGGTCCCGGTTGATCTGTTAAAGCAACAAAACTGGTTCCGAGCGGGAAGAGGAAATAATCTTTTAAAATCCCGAAATGGGCGAGAACTAAACAGGGTAGGACAGTGG
>JAFAAJ010000176.1 GCA_023426625.1 Bacteroidota bacterium | reverse complement strand
TCCTATGATTTAGCAGAATATGCTACTATTTTGAATGAATTCCCTGATACCTACGGAGTAGGAACTTCAGGAATTATAGGAAGCCAGGATCCGAAGAGAGAAGCGCTTGCCAAACAAATGAAAGCTTACCTGTTATTCTTTGACCAGATTCTTGCCAGCTACTTCAAGCATCTTGAAAAAGTAAAAGAAGTACTGAGTGTTAATAATGATCTGAAAAGAACCTTTTTCACACAGGCACTTAAAAATATCAAAGGATTTGAAGAACTGGTTTCTGATTATCCTACCGGAAATGATGATGAACTTACCGACACTTTATATGAAGAACTGGACAACAGTGTTGAACGTCGCAACGAAATTTTAGATCATTTGATTTCCCGTTTTGCAGAAACATTCAGTGACTATACTTTCTTAATGAAAACACTATATGGAAAATCTGCAGACGAAATTGTTCTGAGTAACAAGCAAAATTTCCTGAACGAATATGCATCCCTAAGTAAAGATCGCGGATTAGGCTACAACTACACCCTGTTCGCAGACTCAGATATCTGGGATACACACAATATCTCCGGAGCACAGAAAAGGATTGCCCGTTTGTTGGGAATTAGAAACTATACCCAAAGAACTTTATCCCAGTCGCCGATCTTGATTACCAAAACAATGAATGGTGATGAAGAAAGCTACACATGGAAAATAAAAGATGCCGGGAACAATATTATCCTGTCATCCGTAAACAGCTACCAGATTGAGTATGCTGCCACCAAAAACCTGAATGAAGCGATCTATCAAATCATTCAGATTGATGAAGAAGATCTTGAAAATGCACTTGAAGTATTAGGAACATGTGAAGATAATACCTGCATGATCGGATACATGAAAATTCGTTTTTCAGGCGGAGGTAATTATTACTTTGATGTTGTAGATGATTCCGAAGATCAGAATGTAATCGCCACTCACAAAAGAACCAACCCTTATCCGGATATCGAAGCATTGAAGGAAGGAATCAGGGAAACAGAAAGGTATTTCAAATATGAATGATCAGAAGAAAATGCTATTTTCGTTGAGCATCTATTATTGAAGCCATCCACTAAAGATTATCAACTGATGGGCGGGATCGGCTGTATGCAGATAGAAAGTACTTTCAAAGTAATGTATGATCTTCAGGAAGAATCTGAAGAAGATCCTGTAGAACTTTCGGAAATCTTCATGTCTTCTTGTGAAGAAGATTGCGAAACAGATGTTTTTGATCCCTACTCTTATCGCATCAGTGTGGTGCTTCCGGGTTATGCTTTCCGTTTTCAGGATCCTGATTTCAGACGCTACGCGGAAACTGTGATCAGACAGGAGATTCCGGCTCATATTTTAGCAAAAATTTGCTGGGTGGGAGACCGTTATACGGAATATCAGACCGCGAAAAGCGACCTGGCTGAATTTGAAGTTGCTTATAAACAATTCCTTACAGATAAAGCGAAAAACAATACGGCCAATCTTGGAAAAAGCATCAAGGAGCTACTGATTGCTCTTACGAACCTGAATAATATTTATCGACCGGGGAGACTTCTGGACTGTGCAAGGGACGATAATGACAGCTTAGACGGAAAAATCATCTTAGGACAATCAAACATATAAAAAATTGATAAACAATGAATACTAAATTAGATAATGTGACGACCCAATATAGAAAGTTTAACGAAAATCAGGCGTTAACTGAGGGGCAATTAAACGAGTTTATAGATTATTTTGAAGATCAGGACAGGCTGTCAAGAACCCGATTGAGCGGGGTAGGACTTGGATGTGGATTTAGATCCATATACCTGCAAACAGGTGCTGAAATCCCGGAAGGACTCCCTATCGGAAAAGATGATATAGATTTTGATAGTGTGATGATCACACAAGGTTTCGGGGTGACTACAGACGGAGATATTATAACACTGCGAAAAAAAGGAAGCGTTTCGTCCGAAGTTTCTATCGATTTTGATTTTAATAGCTATAAATATTACAGAGAGTATATTGATAAAGCTAACTATAAGCACTTCCTTATCGGGGAAGATCAAATGCCTCTTGTAGAACTACTCACACAGGAAGAATATGATAATCTGCAGAATACGGATGGTGTTAAACCTGTAAAAGACTTAAGCAGTACGATCAATAATAAAATTATCATTCTTTACCTGGAAAGTTATTCCAATGATGAGACACCGTGTCAGGATGTTGATTGTGATAATAACGGTGCGGAACAGGTATCTGATCTTAAAGTGCTTTTAGCAGATGCAGAAACTGTTTCAGATCTTATCTCTAAAAAAGAAGCCCTTGATACTATTTATAAAACCCATAAAGAATATCAGGATCTTTTCGATGCCTTGCCTAAGATAGAGGCTAAAAGAGTTATTCTGGATGCAAGTGTAACCAAAGCTTCAAGCTTAAAAGCTAAATTCCAAGCAGCGATCGGTACGGTTGCACCTCTTACTAATGGCTTTAATGCAATTGCTGAAACCTTTAAAGTTGATGTTGAATTTGGAGGTCCGGATCTTTTTGCAAAACTGAATTCTTTAATGTATCCCATAGGAACATTGGTGTTGGAAGACTACCAGTACAGATACGACCTTCTGAAAGACCTTGTTGATACCTACAATGAAATAAAAGGACTCGTTCTGCATCTTAGCGCTGAATGTTGTCCGGGTATCAACTCATTTCCAAAGCACCTTATGTTAGGTCGTGTAGGAGCATCATTGGAATTGGGAGACTTTACCTCTTTACGTCACGGTTTTTATCACTCACCGATAACGACTAATTATGATGAGAATTATGAAAGAACGTTGATGTTGATCAGTCGTTTTATTCAGAAAATCAAAGGATTCCAGTCGTTTATAGGACCTGTTAAGATCACTCCGTCTCGTCAATATGTAAACCTGGGATACAAAGCTGTTCCATACTATTACAATGTAGACAGATTATTGTTGAATAAATGGAATTACGAAAAAACAAAAACAGACAGGGAAACGTACAACTTAAGTTATCATACATTTAATTTGGCAAGTGATGACTTTATTCAGAACCCACTGAATTATAATATTGATAATAACGATTTTTACAGAATTGAAGGGCATTTGGGAATGCCTTATAAAACAGCACTGCAAAACATCAAAGATCTTAAAACAAGATACGGATTGGCTTTTGATGTAATTGCTTTGGTATTGAAAAAAGAAGAAAAACCTACAGAACCGATTAAAGAAGTTGTATCAATTGATGATTTAAGAAAACAGCTGGTATCTATTTCAAGTGATATCACGAACCAGAAAATCAGTGCAAAAACTACTTTATTCAACATCTCTAAACTGGATGATAAACTGAGATTACTGAACAAGGTTGACTTTTCTAAAGAAGGAGAAGAGGTTACTATTGTAAGAGAAGATCCTAAAAAAGAGGATGTTGAAAGCGAACTTTTAAGTGAATTTTTAGAAAGAAAATCAGGCTTAGAGCATGTGGCAGGTGTAGAACCGGGCGGAACTTTCGTCCTGATTTATGAATCAGAAGCAAATCCTCTGGTCCTTGCAGATTTCTCATTACCTTATCTATGTTGTTCAAAAGAAAAACCGAATATTCCGCCAATTGCTGTAGATGACAGCGTTTCATGTTTGATTGGTCAATCTGTGGTTATCCCTGTCTTAGACAATGATTATGATGCTGACAACAATCCACTGACAGTCATTAAGAAGTCGGACCCTGCTTTTGGAACTGTAGTATTGAACAGCAATGGTACATTCAAATATACGCATAATGGTTCTACTAACCTTACAGATTCATTTACGTATTGTGTAAATGATGGTAAAGCTGATAGTAATATTGCAACAGTCTCTATTGCTGTGAAATCTCCACCGGTAGCTGTGAACGATTATGCTTCTACACAAAAAGGAGGCTTCGTGGATATCGCTGTTAAAGACAATGATTACGATTTAGGAAATACTCCGTTAACAGTAATTATAGATGCACAGCCGGCTCACGGAACGGCAACGCTGAATACTAACGGTACAATCAGATATACTCATGATGGATCAGCTGCCCTGCTAGATTCATTCACCTATCATGTAAATGACGGCGAACTGAACAGTAACATAGCTACAGTTACCATCAGTATAGCGCCGCCTCCATGTGATTCGGGTATGGACGTTGTATTCATATTTGATTATACAGGTAGTATGGGTAGCCAGATTGAGGCTGCTAAAACCGGAGCGAGCAGTATCATATCAACGATACAAAGCCAATCAGCTCCTAATGAATACAGACTAGGTTTAGTATTAGCTGACGAAAATCTTTCCAGAACAACTTCTAGTTACAGTTCATCTGCAGCATATACAAGTCTGCCTATGGCTCAGAGGTTCGTTAATACCGGAATTGGATCAAAGTTCCAGTGGATCACAGCAATGGAAGTGATGTCTAATAATAACGTTTCCTCGTTTACGGCACAGCTTAATAAATTAAATAACCCATCAGGTGGATTAAGTATTGGATCAGGAGTTGGAGGACCGGAACCGACAGATATGGCATTGAGCAGAGTTGTAGAGCATAATTTTGCAGGGGCATTTAGAAATAATGTAGCAAAATATGTTATCATAATCACAGATATTACGCCGGGCGGTAATGATGATATTGCTAACAGTACAGATGTTGCCGAAATGAACAGGCTGAAGAATCTATGTATTTCTAAGTCAATTAAGGTGATTGTATTAGGATCCGGTGTTGAGTCTACTATAGACGGGAAATACATTTGGAAAGATCTGGCGACTGCAACAGGAGGTTCATGGAACACCAGCTACAATGCGAGTGCTATCCAGACTGCAATTATAAATGGTTGTGGAAGTTAATATTGTAAGCATCACCTGTTAGAATACAAGATTCTATCGTGATTATATACTTCTTAGGTAGAAAAATTTCTGCCTAAGAAGCTTATAAAGCTTCTTAATAAATCATTAAAAAAATTAATAGCATAATGAATAATCAATTAAGTAATATATCAATCCAATACCGTAAATTCAGTAAAGGGCAATATGTAAAGCATATTCAGTTCAACGAGTTTTTAGATTTTTTCGAAGATCAGGACCGTTTGTCAAGGGTTATGCTTAAGGGAGTTGGTGTTGTATGCGGTTTCAAACCGGAACTCATCTATACCGATAGCATCCTGAACACGATACGTCTTTCCCAGGGAGTGGCGGTAACTACCGATGGTGACTTACTTACTCTAAACACAACCAATAAGGTAAGTGAAGATCCGTACGTAAGTGATCTCAAAACCATTGATATACAAAATAAAGACTATACACATTTTAAAGTGTATGACGATTTCAAAGTGAGATACGAAGCATTTCACGAAAACAACGGTGCAGGTAAACAGATTGAACTTTGGGAACTGGCAACCGCGAAAGAGGCGGATTCGGATTTTCAGCCGATCAGAAATCTTACCAATTTAGACGACAAATACCTGTTGCTGTATTTAGAAAGCTACGAAAAAGAAGTGAAACCCTGTAGAGGAGTTGACTGTGATAACCATGGAGTACAGCAGATCAGAAACCTAAGAGTGTTGGTCACTACCTCAAAAGGAATTGCCAATATTATACACGGAACAGGAGAAAACGGTAGAAAAGACCGTATCCAGCCACATCCTTTATTTATAGAAGATATATTGAAGTATGGAAAACAGAAACGCGTTATTGTAGAAAAACTGATCGCTGACCAGGGAATCGATAAGCATTTTACGCCTGCTGATGTAAAAGGATTGTACACTTCTGTTTTAACGGCTAGTAATTATGGTAAAACTGTTTTTGACAAGACCAATGCAATTGCACAGTTGATCGGACTTCCAACCGCTGATTATGATAGCTTCAAAGGTACGCTGGAAAGTTTCCTGGCTCAAACAGCAGGGTTTCAGTATGCTTACGATGTAGTGAAAGACTTGACAGATACTTACTCTGAAATCATAAAATTACTCCCTAAAGCATTTACGGAATGCCTTCCGGATGTAAATTCTTTTCCTAAGCATATCATGTTGGGGAAACTGATCTCAAATAAGCAACTGGATTTTTCCAGACATCAGTTTTACAATTCGCCTGTTTTGGATGATGAGAAAACAACAAAAAGAGTGGAATTGCTGATCAGGCGTTTTGCTCAACAGGCACAAAATTTCAAAAATTTTGCAGTTGTGGATGATGGTAATGCTGAAATTAAAATCATTCCATCACAAAAATTAAATCCTCTTAGTAATAAAGCAGTTCCGTTTTATTATTCCGTTGACGAAAAATTTTTAAAAACCTGGAATTTTGATAAAACAAACCATCGGTCATTCAGTGAAAACTTAGGATATGATACTTCGTTGTCATCAGATGAGCATATAACCCAGCCTTTACGTTTTAATATTGACAGAAACTCGTTTTATAACATAGAAGGGCATCAGGGAATGCATTATCAGAAAGCTTTCGGTCTTATCAACCAAATCAGGGATCAGCAGCAGCTCGGATTTGATGTCATGATGCTATCTTTAGAAGAGCTGGAAAATGATAAAAACATGTTCAAGGCTTATTTCAATGAGTATGTTGAAAAACATCCGGGACTGGAGCATAAAAGAGGCGTGGAAAGAGGAGGTACCTTCATTATTGTTTATGAATCGGCGGAAAATCCAATGGTTTTTGCGGACTTTTCACTTCCGTACATATGCTGTACACCAAAACTTGATGTTAAATTAAGCTTGCCTAATACAGTTATTTGTGCTAAATCCGGGTCAATACCTTTCACTGTATATCCTATGAACGGTGAAGTAAAAGCGGTTGTTGCTCCAAATTTAAATGGGGGAGTGCAATTGGTCAACGGGCAATATGTCTTTAATCCGGGTCTGGTGAGTTCGGAACTATACGATCAGATAATCGAATTTACTGTCGATGGAATGCCTACCAACTGCACGATCAAAGTTATTAGAAATTCTAATGTAGGTATAGCGGCAACTTCAGTGGTTTATCCAGAAGGAACTTCAAATAAAACAACAGTAACATTTACCGTTACGGGACAAAACTTTGCTGACTATGAGTACGGCTGGGATTTCTGGAACAATGGAAACTTTGTTAATCTGAAACCGGATGCAAATGGAAAAGTCGTTTACGATTATTACGATCTGGATCCGGCAAGAGTTCCTGATATACATGTAAATGTAGTTGGAAACGGATGTATTCAGTCAGTTATTATCCCGGATTGGTATGATGAACCAGCTCCTTCTGTGGAGATAACCGGTATCACTTTCCCGGATGGTAAAGACTGCTGTGAAGGAAGTATTCCTAGAGTGACAGTTGAAGTCGGTGAGTCTAAGGCTTTCCCGGTATCCACAGAATTTTTTGAATTGATCGGAAAAGGAGTGGGAGATGGAAATCTCTATTATTCGTGGGTACAGACAAACGGACCATCACTAACCCTTGTGGATTCTAATAAGCCTACTTTAATCGTGAGAAATTTAGTCATCGGAACACATCAGTTTAAACTTACTGTTATAGATATTGACAGTGGTGCATTTGGTAGTGATACGGTGGAGGTAATTATCTATGATGATAGAGAGGGACGGTAAGAATATACTCATTGTAAAGGGATGTTTTCTACTCTAAAAGGTTAATGAACATCCCTTTCATGTAAGAAATTAACAAAAAAAATAATAAAAATGGCAATAGAACAATGCAATATTTCATTTAATATAAATTATACTTCTTCTCATCCGGTCACTTCAGCAACCGCTTCTTATAGAATCAAAGGTTCAGGCGATCCTTATACAGTATATACGATCAATCCCGTACCGGCAAGTGGAGGTTTGGTAACTCTTCCTGCTATTCTGGCAAACGGTGAATACGAACTAATAGTAGAAGTAGTTGCTTCAGGAGTTGTTGATGTAGAAAAGAGTTCTTTTAAAATCGGTGATTGTGGAGACTCTGTCTGCGCGGTTCCGTTTATTAAAACTGTGACGGTGCAGGAAAACGGTCAGATAGTGATGGATTACGTTGTGGATACTGAAAATCTGGAAACTCCGGAATATCAGATAGCTAAAGATCCGGGATTTAAAGAGATTGTTCATTTCAAGGTAGGTTATGATTATACTCCGACTGAAAATGTCTATATGCGTGGTGGGAATATTCCCAACGATACCCTTCTGTATATAAGAGCAAGAAAGCATTGTTTATCTCCGTATGGAGTATCGGACTGGTCCAATGTGATGGAGTTTAGATCCGGAAGATGGATTTCGGTAAAAGCTCCTTATGTTTTTGAAGATGCTTATTGTGTTTCCGGAAAGTACAAAAACCCGGTTGACAGTAATGAAGTAGGAGCAAGTATTTGCTGGTCAGAAAGTACACTAAGGAAAACAATAAATCTTACCACGCCAATTCCTCAAGAGGGAAGTCTTTTATATCTGAGCGATGGCAATACTCCTGCAATACCGGAAAATCTGGGAAGCTTTGATACTGATGGTGCAAGTAGCGGATTCAAGGAAATGGGAATCAAGTGGGTGAGGTTCGGAAGTTATGAAGACGGCAGAATTTTTAATGTAGAGCCATCTACCGGTTTAATAAGAGATTTTTCATCATTTAATTGTGATAAATGATGATGACTATGTATCTGACTTAATAAAATGAATGAAGAGTTTTATTAAGTCAGATAGTTTTTAGTTATCTTCTGTTGTTCTTACGTCTGGTGCTGATGATATTGAAAAGTTTTGCCACATCCTGAAGATGGATTTCAAAATCAGGATAATATTCATTCAGGGAATGAAGGGTGATAATGCCTTTCTCAACATCATGGTTGATGATTCTTTTTACCAGGATTCCTTTCTCTTTATGAACGATCACGAAATCCCATTTGTCGTAATGCAGCTTACTTTTCCAATAATCCTGTCTGATGTTTCTGCATAGAATGATATCACCTTCCAGATAGCTTTCATAGGATCCGTTATCCATGCTGTCTCCTTTCACTTCAAAACACATATACTCACCTCGGTGCTCTATATCATCGGTAAAAGGAATGGTAGGTAAACTTTCTATGTATTCCTCATCAGCGAATCTGCTCAGATAACCGGCTTGTGCATATTGGTTGGCAAGTGGAACATTCATTATTTTTAAATCTGAAAAAACAACCGGAGATGCACTGTCTTCACTCTGTTTCTTCTGTTGATCCAGAAGTAAATTGGTTACAAAAAAAGCAGTGGTTTCTGGTATTTTTCGTTCCCCTTTTTCCCAATATTGTACGGCTCTGGTGCCGACTCCGATAGATTTCGCTATCTCGGCTTGCTTCATGTTGAGCTTCTTTCGAATCTCTTTAAATTCTAAATAGTTCATTTTGATGTGTTTATGGTTATTGTGTAAAAAAAATATGAAAAATATGCATAATTATTTTTTAAAAGACGAACATTGTTCGTATATTTGTTTCGCTGTCATGAAAGAACACTGCAAATATACGAAATTATATTCATGATATAATTTTTATTTAACGTTAAAATCATGATTTAAATTAGATTTTTGTTTATAATCAGTATGTTAAATGCAGTGTTGATCATGAATAGCGATTAGGTTGGGATTTTCTTTTTTTTGTATTATTTAGCGCTGATAAGAACAAAACGAGTCTATTTCTGATCTATTAAATGTAAAAAGTGCGCTTTTTGAATGTGTTTTTTAGAAGGTTTTGTGCGTTTTTGTTCTGTTTTTATGAAAAAAATGCGTTTTTATTTGTTCGTAAAAAGTAAAGCAATCGTTTTATTTCCCAGCATTTACAACAAAAACTAAGCCGAAAAATGTAGTCAGTATTACTGTTTAGCATATAAGATATCGATTAATTATGGCAATCAGTAATTATTGTTATACATGTCAAAAGCCATAAATCTCTTAAAATAAGCTTTAATTATCTTTAAGCTAAAGTTGCGCTCTTTTAAATAAAAAACTATCAGAAACAGACAGTTACTGCTTATCAAACCCTCAATTTTTTAAGCATCAATGATTGATGATGATAGTAAAGCATAAAGAAAGGCTGAGATATTATTTCTGTTGGAAAATATCTGCATCAGCTTTTTGGAAATCAAAATTAAATAATGTAGAGATCTGACTCGAAGGCTTAAAAATGGCCTTTAGGGATTCTCGTGAACTTAATAAAACAAAAAATAAAAACAGGAAGATTGTTTAATTCTAGAAAAAACTTTTTAACATAAAAAACTTTAACCAAACATGAAACGTAGTAAAGAATTAGTAGAAAAAAGAAAAGATTTTGTAATTGATTATGTTAAACGTAATCAGGATAAACAGATGAAAGTGATCGTTACCGAATTAATGGAAATGCTGTTTTTATCTGAAAGAACGATATACAATATCATTCTTCAGGGGTAAAAGTCTAAAATAGTGCATCAAATCTCACAAATTATCTTATGCCGACAATACTCATGAATTAAATCAGGATGTATTTTCTCTAAACACTAAGCTAATACAATGACTAAAACCCCGGATCATCTGGCAAGGGTTACCCAAAAGTCTTTCCAAACATATTTATAGGTAAAATACTAAGGTAAAAAACGGTTTTTGCTCTTTAGTGCTATAGTTTAAGTTGAAAACACAGCTTAAAGAAGAAACCGTTTGCTCCTTAGGTCAGGGCAATTGAAAAGATTAAAAAAATGAGTGTTCACCTTAAAACTTGGAAACCATGAATAAAAAGAGAAGAAAAAAAATAAAAAGAAACAGAGAAAAATTAAGAAACCCCAGAAAAGACATAGATGAGCTTATCGATGAATTGGCTTATACGGATGAAAATGAAACCATGCGGATGAGCAAAAGATTTCTAGATGATCTGTACATACTGGATCTGGAAGATTAGCACGGCGGTAAGTTGTGCAAAAAATTAAAATTATAAATAATACAAAATGAATTTGGATAGTATAAAAGCTCTATTAATCGGAACTGCCATTGCATTTTCAGGAGGGTTGTTGAGAGTATTGATCTCGATACAGAATAAAGAAAAAAAAAAACCATGGGAACATCTTATCACACTGATGATAGTTGTTATAGTGGGGTTCACGATGAGTTATCTGATGAGCGGAGCCGAATTGCACGACAAATGGTATTCTACAGGGATATTATTTGTGTTGGGATACGGTTATGATAAATTCCTAAAGATGATTACAACAAATCTGCCCAACTGGATCGATAAAGCAGTGAATCTCTTCATTGAAGATCGATACGGCGTGAGAACCGGAAAACAGACGGATGAAGAAGAAGGGCAAAAAGATCAGATAGAAAAATGAAAAAGAAGCATATCATGGCAGTATAACTCTTTGAAAACTCATTACTGCAACTACAGAATCCACCGCTCTAAAAGCGAGGTGTTTTCCCTGAAAAATGGGATTTTTGAATTACATAACCTGTAAAATTCAGGAAGCAAAAGAAAAACTCGAAGTGGCGCACTTTTACCTGTTTCTCATCCTGCTAATGCCACTTCTGATTACTTCAATTCTCTAATAAAAATCTGCCAATCAGGTCTGATTTTTCACATCCAACAGGTATATGAAACGCAATTGTATTAATTGCGTTTTATATGCCTTTTAATCAAAAAGAAATTAAAAAACTAAGTCATGAAAGCAGCAAAACCTGTAGAAATAGACAATAAAGCCCACCAGAACCAAAATAAAAGGCAACGGCCAAAAGATCCGGTGGTGCCTCTGCATGAGGTAGATGTGGCTAATGTACAGACTCAGAAGTCTGTCGACTCAATCATTAAATCCGGAAATGCAGTTCCTGATAGCCGTCTCGGTTTAAATGGTACGATTGCCGCTGTTCACGGTTCGCAGACCATTTATGATCAGGGTTCTGAAGTCATGTATGGAAAACTTCAGAACAGCCTGAAAGAGACAGGAGATATCAATCATCCGGATACCAAAAATACGGAGAAAGATTATATGAAAACCCTGAATTTGGATCAGGTAAAAGATTATCACGATCTTAAATCCGGAAATTATCAACCTAAAACAGTACAGGAACAGGCTGCGGCAGCTCAGAATGAAAGCATCAGTCCGGAAACAACTGAAAAACCAGAGATTCAACCTGTTCAGGACCCTGTCGCTGCTTCCGATGCAGGTGCGGAACTAATTTTCCCGGCAGAACAGGAAGATGCTCCGGTTAAAACAGTACCGGCAGATGCAAAGAGCGATCCTCAATTCAATGAAACCATAGGTTTAGTTAAAAATACAGCTAAAGCAAAACGTGCCCACACCACTAAAGATAAAGCCGAAACAGAAGCCAATGCAGCAGCGGCAATACCGGCCGGAGAACGGAAGTCCAAAGCTCGCGGTCAGCAGGTGGAAAAACTGGATCAGCAAAAGACAAAACCTTTCAGTACCGCAGATTTTAAGAAAAAATTGAGTGAAAGGATTAAAAACATGAAGCTGCCTAAAAATGAAAAGCAAGTTGAAGATTTTGAAAACAATAACAATATTGACCAGGTCAATCAGTTGGCAACAGCAGATGTTGTAGCGTCCAAGAAAAATGTAACAGGAAGCATTGAAACAGTAGCTAAGCAAGAGCCTAATGAATCGGCTATTCAGCAACGTACAGCAAAAGCATTACCGGATCCTAAAATCGGTTCCAAAGTTAATATAAAAGCAATAGTACCGGGTAAAAGAGGTGATGCCGAAGTCAGTGAACCTATTACTAAAAAATACAAGGAGGTTGAAGATCAGCTTGAGAAAAATAATATCACAGACGAGCAACTGGCGAATTCTAATGAACCATCCTTCATCAATGCACTGAATGCCAAAAAAGCAGCCAAAGAGAATGCTGAAAATGCACCGGCAGAATTTAAAGCAGCAGAAAGCAAAAAGCTGGAATCTTCTAAACATGAAGCGCAAGGAAAAGCAAACAGCACTATGGATGGTATGCACAACAGCAGAAAAGAAATGCTGAACGGTGTAACTAAAAATCAACAGAAAGCCGGTGAGAAGAATACAGGTAAACATCAGGAAGTGGTAGCACAGCTTAATCAAATTTATGCCGATACTAAAAAATCCGTAGATGCAGAACTGGATGATTTAGAAACTAAAGTGACCCAGTTGTTTGATGCAGGTGCTAAAGTTGCCAAAGCGGCTTTTGAAAGACATGTCTCCAAGAAAACGGAGGAATATAAAAAGAAAAGATACGGAAGCTGGTATGATGTCACTAAATACGGAAAACGTATAAAAGACGCCTGGAACGGTTTGCCAAAAGAAGTAGAAGTGTTCTTTGCTGAAGGACGCGAGTTATTCCTGGAAAAACTTGAAGTTACGATCAATATAATTGCAAATCTGGTAACAACCCGATTAAACAGGGCTAAAGCTGCCATTACAACCGGACGTCAAAAGGTAACGACTTTCATTAAAAATCTTCCTGCAGACGTTAAAAAAGCTGTTAAAGGGGATATTGATGCTATCCAGGGTAAGTTCAAGGAACTTGAAAAATCCATAAGCGATAAAGAATCATCATTAATCGACGCTTTAGCGAAAAAATACAACGAAGCGCTGAAAGATGTTGATGAACTTGCCAATGAGATGAGGAAGAAGAATCAGGGACTTTTAAGTGCTTTAAAAGAAGCTACTTTAGGAGTTTGGGAAACCATCAAAAATATCAAGAAAACTCTTACCGATTTACTTGCAGGTGCCATTGAGATCATTATATCCATCATTACACATCCTATTGATTTCTTATCCAACCTTATAGACGGAGTATCACAAGGATTCAGCAATTTCGGAGCGAATATCTGGACACACCTTAAAACAGGATTCTTCACATGGCTTACCGGAGCTACAAAAGGTATTTCTATTACCATGCCGGAAGATATCTTCTCTTTAAAAGGAATCTTCTCCATCAGTATGCAGATTCTTGGTTTAGACTGGAAGAACATTAGAGCGATCGGAGCGAAAGAAATAGGTGAACCTGTGATGAGAACCCTGGAAACAGGCTTTGAAATGGTGCAGATCGTCCGTAAAGACGGTGTAGCCGGACTTTGGGAACATCTTAAGGATCAGTTTGCCGATCTGAAGCAGACCGTGATGGATACCATTATGGATATCATCCAGACACAGGTAATACAGGCAGGTATTAAATGGATCATGGGCTTACTGACTCCGGTTGGAGCGTTTATAAAAGCTGCCATGGCGATTATAGATGTTGTGAAATTCTTCATTCAGAGAGCAGCGCAGATCATGGAACTTGTAAGAGCATTTATGGAAAGTATAAAAGCAGTGGCAAGCGGAAATGTAAGTGCAGTAGCCAAGTCCATAGAAAATGCTTTAGGAAAAGCTATCCCTGTACTGATAGGCTTTTTAGCAGCATTATTAGGAATTAGCGGATTGGCAGATAAAGTGAAGAACGTCATAGAAAAAATACGAGGGCGTATCGAGAAGACGATTGCCAGATTCTGGAACTTTGTGAAAAATAAGGCTAAAGGATTCTTGAGTAAAGTTGGAAGTAAGAAAGGTGTTAAGACAAGAGAAAATGTAGATAATATTACAGATGGAAAAGAAAAATTGTTTACAAAACTTAGAAATGATGAACAAGAAATTAATGTTGATGGAGGACATAAATTAAGATTCGAGAATGAAGGAGAATTAGCTGTTTATAGTACTAGAATAGGGCTTAATGAATTATTAAGACAGAAACAAGAAGAAATAAGTGCAAATAAAACAGCAAATGATTATTCTAAAAAACAAATGGCACTTAACAAATTGAATACTGATAAAAAAAGTTTTGGACAAGAACTCTCAAAGTATAAAGGTAAGCAGGATAGAAAATATAGTGCTAATGTAAAAGAGGAATATAATGCTATAAAAGGTATATTAAAATCAATGGCGGCTTCACTTGAAATTATAGGTGTATATAGTTTGGAAACTACTTCTTTATTGCCTACTAAGGTTACTTATGTAACACAAGGAAAAAAAGCAAAACAAGTTATTGCGCAACCTCTAACTAAAATACCGGGAAATACTCATGGTTCTTCACCGGGAAGTAGTGTCCCTGTTGGATGGGAACAAATCGATCCTGATCAGCGTTCTGATTTTTGGGTAAGAGCACATTTACTGAACCATCATTTACATGGACCAGGTGTTAATTGGAATTTATTCCCTGCTCATAAAGATATAAACAAAGGCATGGAGCTAGCAGTTGAAAATCCTGCAAAAAAAGCAGTTGCAGGAAAAGACAATAAATCTTATTTTTATGAAACCAATTTAACATATGGTGCTGGGGATTTCCCAACACACATTAAAGTTGAATTTGGAGAATATGATGCGAAAACTGGTCAACGACAAAAAGTGTCAGATGGTTATGATCAACCACTTCGAATTCCAGAACCTTATACTGTAAACATTAATACAGCAAGTGCGGCGCGTTTACAGCAGGTTGCTAAAGCTAATGATTTTAAAGGAATGACAGTATTCTTTAAAGATTTAGTGAATGAGCGGAATAAAAATGGGGTTTTTGGAACGGTTGCTAATATTAGGAAAAGAATGTCAGAAATTGGAAAAGATTCGCATATTGAAAATTTAATTTTACTAATAAGATCACAAAAATTAAGAATTATATGATAAATATTGAAAAAGAATTGATTAATAAGCTATATTATGACGAGATTGAGGCAAGTGAATTTTTATTATGTCCTGGTGTGGTAGATAATCCAAATGAAGTTATACCACAAAAAGACTTAGAAGTAGTAGTAAATGAAAAAGGATTGACATTTCCTAAAAGTTTAATAGATTTTTATGGCCAAGCTGCAATGTTGTCACTAACATGGATGATTGTTGATGAGCGCTTCCAAAATGGTAAAGAAAAAGAAGCAAAATTCAAAGAAGATCCATGGATAAAAAAAGAGTATTTAGATAATGGATATAGCTGGGAAGCTGTAAAAATACTGCTTAGTGGTAATCTAAATATAACACAACTTAAAAATATTATAGATTTAGAAAATGTAAAAGCAACAGGAATGTATGATGCTGCAATAAGCGTGGGATTAAACGGAGGAGATTTGCGACCCATTGATACTAATGAATTTGCTGTTGCCTGTATGAAGGTTGAAAATGGTGAGTTGATAGACAATATTTATTTGTATACAGGTTTTGGCGGTTTTCCTGAAACATTGCACGATATGAATGTTACGTTTGAACAATACTTAGAATTGGCTTATAAAGCCAAATGTTTCAATTATTGGAACTTAACTTATTGTTTAAAAGAGAAATCTCCAAGTCACGAACTGATGAAACGTTTTTTTCCTGTGATCTTTCCTCATTTAGAACCTGATTTGGCAGAATTTGGAATAATGTATTAAGATTCATATTAAATAAAAAAGCAAAACTTCTCAGAAGTTTTGCTTTTTTATTTAATAAACAGAAGGTTAGGACCTTAATTTGATAGTATATATTATAAAAATCAATACTTTTGAATATCATCAAACAAAATAAATTTATGAAAAAATTACTATTTATTGGTTCGCTTGTATTTAATCTTTCCATTATAGCTGCACAAACGATAGAATCAGCGAGCCGTAGTACTGCGGGTTATATCAAAAGTGATGGAACCATAGAAGACAATAGCCATGCAACCGTAGGTTACATTAGAGATGACGGAACAATTGAAGATAAAAGTCGGAGCACTATTGGATACATCAAAAATGATGGAACTATAGAAAACAGAAGTCGATCTACTGTTGGTTATGTCAGAGAAGACGGGACGGTGGAAAACAGCAGCCGTTCAACGATTGGTTATATCCGGGATGATGGGACGGTAGAAAATAGCAGTCGCAGTACGATCGGTTACGCAAAAGGTGTAAAAAAAGAATGGGCAGCAGTGGTTTTTTTCTTCTTTAAGTTAGATTAGGAAGTATTTATTGAATATATCAGTTAAAACCCAGGCTTGGATTGTAAAATCCAAGCCTGGGTTTTTTATATAGATTGACGAAAATAGACAGTTTACTGCAACTACAGAATAGTGAAGGCTAAAAACTTTTATAAGAACAAAAAAAGCATGAATTTTGACTTACAAAAGGAGAAACAGATCATTCGATTTTATAGAATAACACTTACTGCAACTACAGAATAGGGAAGGCGAAAATTTTTTTTTTAGAACGAAAAAAGAATGAACTTTGACTTTCCAGAAGAAAAAACGGATCATTCAGTTCTTACAAAAGCTCTTACTGCAACTACAGAATAGGAAGGGCAAAAAATTTTTATAAGAATAAAAAAAGAATGAATTTTGAACTCTGATTCAAAGGTAATACACGCCACCAATAATGTAGGTTATTTAAAATCGCAAATCAGCGCATGTAAACAATTACATGGTCTAATAATAAAAATCCTCAATCGAGTAAGAGAACTCAGTAACAGGAAGCCTTTACTCTTGAAATACTGGAAATTTCTGATGTTTAAAATATGAGAATTTTAACCAGGAATGAAATAACAGGAAATCTGTTGTTTTTTCTTTCAAGAGCAGATCTATTCTTTAAAAATAGGAATTCCATTGAAGGAGAACTTTTAAAAGAAACAATTGCTTCGGCAGTTTGAGTAAGATGCTCAAATGTGAGATGCTTTTCGGTTGAGGTTTAATTTAACAATAAACTAAAAACAGATAAAAATACAGAAGCAGCAGTGCTGAACGAAGATACTACAAGGACATAAGTAGTAAAAAAAACAAAAATATGGAAGAAATAAAAAAATTAACCCAAAGGGAGGAGCTGAAAACTTATTTTGAAACAGGTAAATATCCAACGCAAAGCCAGTTTGGCAGATTCATAGATAATTATGTCCACTTAAACGAGTATAATTTCGGATTGGATATCAAGCCAACCGGAGGATACAAGAAGAAAAACTATCATTTCTACATTGCGGAAGATCTTGGAAAAACAGATAGAGGACATCTCAATATCGAAAACACAAATAATGATCCGGCAGAAGATATAAACGGCTATAAGCATGTTTTAACCAGAGATGTAAGCTACAAGTGTTTAAATGTAAAATTGTCGAAGGAACTGGATATTGAGAAATATAATCCGAAGATCATCATAAAACGTTACAAGCAAAAAAAGAAGCTGAAAAGCGGGTTTATCAAAAAAGCAGGTTTTTATCAGGAGCTTCCGGAAGATGCAAAATCATGGGGGAGGCAATCAGAATATTCTGTAACATCTAATGAGATGATTCTGGATATTAGTCCGATCAATTATTTCAGACCCGGTGAAGATTACAGAGATTTTTATCCGGCGGGAACCTTTAGCAGACCCGGATCATTCAGATACACCGTTCATCACAGGAAGCCGTTTTCGCTTATTCAGATGCTTTTGGAAATTGATGTTAACGGAATGAAATTCAGATCAAATCCTGCCAATATCAAAATCATTCTGGGAAGGGATGAAAATGATGCGATCAATTATATTATTAACTAAATAATAAGAGATAAAAGAAATGTAAACGTAAAAAATAATAACCATGAAGACAAAATATTATAAAAATTATTTCTACTCTCTAGTGAGCTGCTTTCCGGTTGAGGTTTTTAATACAAACCACCGCGCAAAATGGAATCATCTTAAGATGTGCTACATTAGACTTTAAAACCGAGTAAGATTTTCTATAGCAGGAAGCCTTTTTCTCTTGAAATATTAGAATTTTTTGATGTACAGACATCAGAATCTCATCCATGATGCAGAATATTGGGTCATTAAATCTTTTTTTCAAGAGTATTAATTCCCATCAATGGGATATTTATATCTAAAAACAGGAATTCCAATAAGAGGAGACTTTCGAAAATACCGCTCCGGCGGTTGCGATAAGACTTTCCGGTATGAGTTACCTACTTATAGTGACTGATTAATAGATGTCTTCAAAAAAATTAAAATCAAAAACTTTAACGATTACACGAAAACACAAAATTTATTTGAGAAACAAAAATAGGTTTTGATCTCAAAAAACAAAAGACTAAAACCCATGGAGGCAAAAATAATACAAAACTTATTTACTCACTTAGAAAACATTATTACCTGGCGCATAAACAATCCTTCCGCTGATTTTAATGCAGAAGCCCCTGAATTCAGAACCGAGGACTATAAAGGGTTGCAGTTGGGGGACTTTATTTCAGCCAAAAAACTTACCCATCAGGAAGTTATTATTCTTTTATTGGCTTTGTTGCCAAGATTAGAACCTACATTGCTGAAACGCATTTACTTGGAATATCCCAATAATATGTTGTTTGATTTTTGTTCAGTCAATGATAATGGAAGGTTATTTAATCCAACAACTGAGGCTGTACAGTATATTTTAGGAGGTGACAGCATTGCAGAAAGATTGTATACATTAGAGTACTTCGATTCAAAATCTGTTCTGATTAAAGAAGAGATCATTGCTTTCACTGGTTCAGTACACGATCATAACCCTGTGAACAGCCAGATAAGCGTGTGTCAGGAAGCCTTTAATACAATAATTTTCGGGTCAGAATTATTACCGAAAATGAGCAAAGATTTTCCGGCAGAACTTCTGCAAACCAGCAGATCATGGTCTGATTTGATCCTTCCTAAAAATACACTTCAGGAGATCCAAAGCATTGAATCCTGGTACAGCAGCAGGAAAACTCTTATGGAAGATTGGGACATGCAGAAAAAGCTTAAACCGGGCTTCAGAGTACTGTTTTATGGAGATCCGGGAACGGGGAAAACCCTTGCCGCAAGTCTTTTGGGTAAATATACAGACCGTCCTGTTTTCAAAGTTGATGTTTCCATGTTGGTTTCAAAATACATCGGAGAAACAGAAAAACAGCTTGCCAAACTATTTGATAAGGCGGAAAATAAAAACTGGATCTTATTTTTTGATGAGGCAGATGCTATTTTCGGGAAAAGAACCAATGTAAGAGATGCTCATGATAAATATGCCAATCAGGAAGTTTCCTATCTCTTACAGAGGATAGAAACATTTTCGGGACTTATAATTTTGGCGTCCAATTTCAAAAATAATATGGATAAAGCCTTTACGAGGCGTTTTCATAGCTGCATAAAATTCAATAATCCAAAATACGAAGAGCGTTTAAGGATCTGGCAGAATAATTTACCTGTACAGTTAAAGCTTCAGGATATAGATCTTGAAAAAATTGCCAAGCGATACGAACTTACCGGCTCTAATATCATGAACGTAATACAGGATGTAAGTTTAAAAACAATCGCGTTGAATGATCCTGAATACAGAGTAAGCTTAGAAATGCTCTTGGAAAGTATCAAAAAAGAATACGTGAAAGAAGATAAAATTTTTCCATAAGCTGAAGCTTAAATATTCTTCAATTGTTTAACAGGTTAAAAATCACAACCAGAGATTTAATCTATTCAATATTAAAAAT
>JAFAAJ010000121.1 GCA_023426625.1 Bacteroidota bacterium | reverse complement strand
TTTGTTTACAGAACTATGAGAAGCGTCGAACGGAACCACCTGCAATCCTAATTTTCTTTCTGCAATATCAAAGCTGGTTTTGGTTCTCGTACTGTCTTCGAAGAAAAGGTTCGAACAAAAAACTTCTCCTTCAATTTTGGCAGTTTTACCATTGGCAAAAGCCAGTGCTTCTTCCAGTATACTGTTGATTCTCTCGGTACTTAGTTCTGTAATCGTAAACATAAATTCTTAATTTTTACACAAAAAAAAGCGAAGACCAAATCTTCGCTTAATAACAATAAATATCGTAAAGGGCGCTATCGCCCGGTAAATCTAATGATATAAATACGTTTTTATTCATTAGGTGCAAAGATACAAACTTTTCGCGATATGACAAAACCAAAATTAAATTTCACTAAAAAAAATTAATCTCCCCTTATTTTCATTTTTTCTTAATATTTTTGTCTCAAAACTTATTTCTATGGATGCAAAAGATTTAATGATTCTAAGTATTATTCAGGAGGACTCTACTTTATCTGTAAAGGAAATTTCTGAAAAGATCGGTCTTACCTTTACGCCTACTTATGAACGAATCAAGCATCTTGAAAAGCAGGGAATCATTGAAAAATACGTTGGTCTTCTAAACCGTGAAAAACTGGGTCTTAACATTGTTGTATACTGTAACATTCGTCTTAAAGAGCAATCCCAGAAGGTTCTGGCTTCTTTTGAAAAGCATATTACCAAATACGATGAGGTGCAGGAAGTCATAAGTCTTTCCGGGGAGTATGATTATATGCTTAAGATCATCGCAAAAGACATCAATTCCTACAATGATTTTGCTGTCAATGTAATTTCGAATATTCCTAATATCGGACAGTATCACAGTTCTATCGTTCTTCACGAGGTTAAAAAATCCACTAAGTTTAAAATTGATTTGGGGTAAATATTATTGATGCAACGAGTGCTTCGACATCACTCAGCATGACAAAGCGAATTATAAATTATAGATTTTAAATTATAAATGATTAATGGATTGACGTATCCATCAAAATCAACCTAGTAATTTACTTTTCACTTTATTAAACTGGTATTCAATTTTATCTAAACAAAGGTTTCCTATGCTTCCCTGATGAGTATGGTTAAGATTTCCTACTTCAAAATCAAATTCATTTTTTTCAATCTCCTGCCCTACTTTTATATAAGCATCACGGAATGAACTTCCATTTTTCACCTCTTCATTGATCTTTTCTACACTGAAAAGGTATTTATACTTTTCATCTTCCAAAATTCCGTCCTTAACCTGAATGTTTGGTAATGTATAATTTAAAATCTCCAAACATTCTTTTAGAGAATCAATCGCTGGGAAAAGAATTTCCTTAGTTAATTGCATATCCCGGTGATATCCTGAAGGAAGATTGCTCGTCAACAACATAAACTCATTTGGTAGCGCCTGAATTCTGTTGCAGCGTGCACGAACCAATTCAAAAATATCCGGATTTTTCTTATGAGGCATGATACTGCTCCCTGTTGTAAACTCTTTTGGAAAACTGATAAAATCAAAATTTTGACTTAAATACAAGCAAATATCATAAGAAAACTTGCCTAATGTTCCTGCTAAAGTTGCCATTGCCATCGAAAGCATTTTCTCGGATTTTCCGCGAGTCATTTGAGCATAAACAGAATTATAATTCATTGATTGAAAACCTAAATTTATTGTCGTACTCTCACGATTAATCGGGAAAGACGAACCATAACCTGCCGCAGAACCTAAAGGATTTTTATTAATGATATTTTTCACCGAAAACAGCATTTCAACATCATCTAACAATGCTTCCGCATAAGCTCCAAACCACAAGCCAAATGATGAAGGCATCGCAATTTGAAAATGTGTATAGCCTGGAAGCAAAACATTTTTGTGCTGTTCTGCCAATTGAATTAGAATCTGAAAGAAATCACTTGTCAAAGAAGCTATTTCACGGATTTCATCTAATAAATACAGTTTAATATCCAATAATACCTGATCATTACGAGATCTTGCAGTATGAATTTTTTTGCCTGTATCACCTAGTTTTTCAATTAAAATGGCTTCAATCTGAGAATGAATATCCTCTGCCTGTTCATCAATTTCAAAAGTTTCGTTTTCAATTTCATTTAGAATTCCTTCCAAAACAGTTAACATCTGTTCTGATTCTTCATTGGAAATAATCCCAACTTCTGATAACATTTTACAATGCGCCATTGAACCTTTCACGTCATATTTTGCCAGACGCTCATCAAAATTCAAGTCTTTACCTACCGTAAAATTATTAACTAATATATTGGTAGCATTATCATCTTTTTGCCATATTTTTTTCATAAAATTTCTTTTTTATTGTTCTAATTTCTTCTGTCTTGAACCCGAAGATTCGATGTAGTTTAACAAAAGAAACAAAAATTCAAGACTGGAAACTCGGGCTAAAAATTGAAATTTAATCCTAAAACCCCCAAAACTCGCACGAATCAACATTGGCTCTTCAGTTCAAAATTCCTCTCGTGCTCAAACAGTGGGAATTTTTTAACGGATTAAATTTCAATTTTCTTAACGCCTCCGTTTCCTAGGTCGATATTTTTGTACTTCATAAACTTCCATCATCCATCTTCCAGCCTATAAAACGTTCTCTAAAATCTTAATATAAATCTCAATTCCTTCCGCAATTTCATCGATGAAAATAAATTCATCCGCAGTATGAGAGCGCCTACTGTCTCCGGGACCAACTTTTACAGATGTACACGGAATAATTGCCTGGTCTGAAGAGGTTGGTGAACCGTAAGCTGTTCTTCCTATTTCTAATCCTGCCTGTACAAAAGGATGTTCTTTTTCAATTTTTGAAGAATTTAACCTCAATGACCTTGCTTTTAAATCAGATTTCATTTGTGACTGAATAATTTCAAAAACTTCTTTGTTTGAATATTCATCTGTAACCCTTACATCCAAAGTAAACGTACAAGATTCCGGAACTACATTGTGCTGAACTCCCGCATGAATTCCCGATAAAGTCACTTTAACCTCCCCTAAATATTCTGAAACTTTTGGAAATTTGAAATTTAAAATATTCTGCAAATCTTCCATACATTTCACAATCGAGTTATCGTCTTTAGGATGAGCGGCGTGAGAAGGAGTTCCTTTCATTTCCCCATCAATTACCAAAAGTCCTTTTTCGGCAATCGCTAAATTCATCTGCGTTGGCTCCCCCACAATAGCGAGTTCTACATTTGGTAGTTGAGGAAAAAGAGCTTCAATGCCGTCAAAACCTGAAATCTCCTCCTCTGCCGTCAAAGCAATAACTAAATTATATTGTAAATCTTCTTTTCCATAAAAATGCAAAAAAACCTGCGCCATAGAAACCAAAGAAGCACCTGCATCATTACTTCCCAAACCAAACAATCTTCCATCTTTTTCTACAGGTAGAAACGGGTCTAAAGTATAGGCTTTATTCGGTTTAACGGTATCATGATGTGTATTTAACAAAATTGAAGGCTTGAATACATCAAAATGCTTATTAACCGCCCAAATATTATTTTTGAAACGCTTCGTAGGAATTTTATGTTTATTGAAAAAATTCTCAATTTCTACAGAAGTATTATACTCATCTTTGCTGAAAGACGGAATTGCGATCAGTTTTCTGAGCAAATCCACGGCATTTTGAAGCAATTCTTCTATATTATAAACAGATTTTGGTTCCTGCATGATGGTTTTTGATATGGTTTTTCAGTTGTGTTTCTTTAATTAAAAACACTTTATCTACATTACTTTTCGAAGCTTCAAGAGCATTTTCCAGCTTGGGTAAAATCCCTTTATGCAGCTTACCTTCTTGTTTTAATATTGAAAACTCTTCTTCAGAAATATTTTTAATAACCGATGCAGGATTATTCACATCTTCTAAAACTCCTTCTTTATCAAAACAGTATAATAATTCCACTTCATATTTTATCGATAAAGCCTGGGCAATTACGGAAGCAATTGTATCCGCATTGGTATTCAAAAGATTTCCATTTCCATCATGAGTAATTGCAGAAAAAACAGGAGTAAGATTAAGATTCAAAAATTGATAAATCAATTCTCCGTGAACACTTTGCTTGTCTACATCTCCTACAAAGCCAAAATCGATTTCGGCATTTTTTCTTTTTTCAGCTTTAATCAAGTTGGCATCTGCTCCCGAAAAACCTATCGCGTTACAGTTCTTTTGCTGAAGTTTCGCTACAATGTTTTTATTGATTTCTCCCGCATACACCATCGTTGCAATATCTAAAGTATCTTTGTCCGTGATTCTTCGTCCATTGACCAACTTCTGCTCAATTCCTAATTTATCAGCTAAAGTTGTCGCCAATTTACCTCCTCCATGAACTAAGATTTTCTTTTCCTGAATATCAGAAAACTGCTCAAGAAACTGATTCAACAATTCTTCGTCATCAATTAAAGCTCCTCCAATTTTTATGATGTATAATTTTTCTTTCATTTTCTACGGATTTGAAACCTCACAGGTTTTGGAAACCTGTGAGGTTTAATAGCTTTAAGTCAATTCATCTAAAATTTCACTGAACACTGTTTGCGCAGAGAAGATTCTATTTTTCGCCTGTTGATAAATGATAGAATTTTCGCCATCCATCACTTCGTCGCTCAGCTCCACATTTCTTCGGACAGGAAGACAGTGCATTACTTTAGCGTTATTGGTATTTTTTAATTTGTCATTCGTTAACATCCAATCTTCTTTTACTTGAGGCATCGCAGCATAATCATCGAACGAAGACCAGTTTTTCACGTAAATAAAGTCAGCATCTTTTAAAGCTTCTTCCTGATTATGAATCACTTTTGTATTTTTAGTAAAGTTCTTATCTAAATCGTAACCTTCAGGATTTGCAATTACAAAATCTACATCCATTTCCTGCATCCATTCTGCGAAAGAATTTCCCACCGCATGAGCAATGGGTTTAATGTGCGGTGCCCAAGTAAGGACAACTTTTGGTTTGTGCTCTTCCTTCCAGTTTTCTGTAATCGTGATGCAATCTGCCAAACTTTGAAGCGGGTGACGCGTTGCAGATTCTAAAGAAACAACGGGAACATTAGCATGTTTTTCAAACTGACTTAAAATACTTTCGTTAACGTCATCTTCTTTATTTTTCATTCCTGCAAAACAACGAACTGCAATGATGTCACAATATTGATTCAGAACTTCAATAGCATCTTTAATGTGTTCAACGGTATTTCCGTTCATGATAGCTCCGTCAGCAAATTCTAAATTCCATGCTTCTTGAGCTGCATTTAAAGTCAGAACATTTAATCCTAAATTTTGAGCCGCAATCTGGCTGCTCAAACGGGTTCTCAAACTTGAATTTAAGAATACAAGTCCGATAGTTTTTCCTTTTCCTTTTTCAATTTCAGAAAGAGGATTTTCTTTTATTTGTAAGGCTTTTTTTATGATTTCCTGTAAGTTTTCAACATCACTTACAGCGGTGAATTTTTTCATTTGGTAATTGTTATAATAGACAAATGGAATATCCATTTCATTTTTGAATTGATTTTAAAGATTTTCTAAAACAGTTTTTAAAGCACTGATGAATAAATCGGTTTCTTCTTTTTTAATATTAAGCGCCGGAAGAATCCTTAAAACTGTTTTATCATTAGAATTTCCTGTAAAAATATGATGGTCAAAGAGTAAACTATTCCTTATGTCAGCACAATCTCTATCTATTTCTATCCCAATCATAAGACCTTTTCTCCTTATTGATTGAATGTGTGGAAAATCTTTAATTCCATTTTCAATATACTCGCCCATTTCCTGAACATTTTTGATGAGATTTTCATCTTTAATGACATCCAAAACCGCAATTGCCGCCGCACAAGCCAAATG
>JAFAAJ010000092.1 GCA_023426625.1 Bacteroidota bacterium | reverse complement strand
TTCCGACTAATCAACATGTGGAATCATGAGGACAAAGCGGCTAATTCAGCAGAAACACAAACTATAGAATGGTTTGAGAATAAACTGAATAAAACAATTGCTGAAATTGACGATCAGTTCAGTAAATTCAGAATTTCTGATGCTTTACACCTGATCTATAAACTGATTTGGGATGATTTCTGTGGTTGGTATCTTGAAGCCATCAAACCCAATTACGGAGAGGGAATTTCGAAGGAAGTTTATGACAAAACCATATATTTCTTCGAAGAATTGATGAAATTACTACATCCGTTCATGCCGTTCCTTACAGAAGAATTGTGGCAGTTGATTTCCGAAAGAAGTATTCAGGAAGCTTTGGTTATCGCTCAGCAGAAAAAGGCGGAAGGTTTTGATGAAACAATCATTAAAAACTTTGAAATGGCATCAGAACTGATTTCAGGAGTGAGAAACTACCGTCAGACAAAAGGAATCTCTCCAAGAGAAGCGGTGGAAATATATACCAATACTTCTGAATTTGCCAATGAAGCGGTGATCAGAAAATTAGCTAATGTTTCCGAAATCCATTTCAATGAGAAAACGGATAAACCAAGCTTTACTTTCCTTGTCGGAGCAACTGAAGTTTCAATTCCATTAAGTGAAAACTTAGACTTAGGAGAAGAAAAACAAAAGACAGAAGAAGAAATTAAATATCTGAAAGGCTTCCTGATCTCTGTTGAAAAGAAACTTTCCAACGAAAAGTTTGTGGCTAACGCAAAACCTGAAGTTGTAGAAGTAGAGCGTAAAAAACAAAAAGATGCTCAGGAGAAAATTGCCATTTTGGAAGAGAAATTGAAATCATTGAATTAAATAATCTGAAAATTTGAGAATGAGGTAATATTAAAATGCTAACTTTAAAAGTTTAGTTTTTAGTAATTATCTTAATAGCGAATAGGGCATCATTCTCAAATTTTCAGATTACCACATTCTCAAATTAATATGACACACATAGAAAACATAAAAAAGTTATTCTCGGGGGATTTCGTGGAAAATCCCTTGGTGGAAAGCTTTGAAGTAGGGAAGATCTATCTTTCCAGTGGGAAACTGGTTGCCTGTGATCCTCTGATCACTAACGATATGCAGCCTTTTTCTACCCAATTCCCGAAAGGAGACTTTTCAGTTTTACTGCATAAGGAAAGAGAAAGTAACTGTGTCGCTTATGCTGAAATTATCTTTGGGAACTCAGAAATTACAGACTGGAAACTCGCCACTACTCAAGGTCAGAATATAAAAGATCTTGCCGAAGGAGAGGTTTTCGGTTATCCTGTAGAAAGCGGAATGGGATGTTTCATGGATGTGGATACCCAGGAAAACCTTAATGAACTGGAGAAAAAATTGTATCACAGCAAAGGAGTGGACTTTATGGGGATTTATGAAGAATTCTTCCATGATTACTTTTTTGATGAAAATGGAGCTATCGATCAATATGCATTTTTAAAGCCTTCTGATAACCATCCTGGAACTATTTTTGCTTTTGAGACAGGGTATGGAGAAGGATTTTATGCAAGCTATATCGGCTACAACAAAGAAAGATTGCCCATGAAGATCGTGACTGAGTTTATCGAAATTAGTTAATATTAGTTAATTATTTTTGAAACTATTATCCCTTTTTTAAATTTGATTAAACTTAATTATTTAAAACACAATGAATTTCTCATCCGACCAACCTAAAATTATTGTCGTAGGCAGTTCCTCGATCGATCTGGTTTTGGAAACCAATACTCTTCCTTCGTCTAATGAAACCGTCATGGCTTTCAGTTCAGACAGCTATTTTGGAGGAAAAGGAGCCAATCAGGCTGTTGGTACGGCAAGACTGGGAGCAAGTGTTTACTTTATCGGATGTGTGGGAATGGATCCTTTGGGACAGCAGATCATGAGAAATCTTGTGAACGAAAATGTGAATGTTGGATTTGTTTACGAAACGGATAAAGAAGCTACAGGAACGGCTTATGTTACCGCTTCTGGCGGAGATGCTGCGATTGTGGTTGTTCCCGCTGCGAACAAATGCTTAGGGATAGATCATATAGAAGCAGCAGACAGATATTTTCAGACAACAGACCTGGTTCTGGTCCAATTGGAAGTATCCATAGAAGTAGTGGAATGCACGGTTAAAAAAGCTAAAAAATACGGAAAGAAAGTAGGTTTGTATGCTTCACCGGCAATGAGGCTTAATGATGAGATCCTGGATAATGTGGATTTTGTAGTTGCTAAAAGCACAGAATTGTATACCATTTTTGGAGAAGATCAGAAAGAAGAAGTTCTTAAAAAATACTTTAATAAAGTTTTCGTAAGAGACGATACGAACTCCACCATTTATTTTGACGGTACTGAAATGAAATATTATAGAAACGATAAAGACAGAACGGTCTATAAAATGGGAATGGGAGATGCCTTTACTTCAGGTTTTGCCGTGGCTTTGTGTCATGGAAATTCCTTAGAAGACTGTGTCAAATTCGGAAATGAAGTTTCAGCGAGAGTTTCAGTGAAAAAAGGATCGCAATCCGGATTACCGAGATTGGCAGAATTGGTATCTTAACTATTTGCTACATATCGAAAACTAAAAAGTTAACATAAAATTAAGCGTAAAATTTCCACTTTTATAGTGGATTTTTTCTTTTAATACCATGGAAAAACTTATTCTCAGGACAGAAGACCATGCTAATGTTGTTGCGCACCTTTTTATGCCGGGAAAAAGCAATCAAAAAATATTGCTGATCAATTCGGCGACCGGCGTGAAACAACAGGTTTATTTTTCTTTTGCTAGGTATTTTGCGGAACAGGGATTTGTGGTGATCACTTATGATTACCGTGGAATAGGACTTTCCAAACCGGATCAGCTGAAAGGTTTTGAAGCTTCCATGAGGATTTGGGGAACTCAGGATTATAAAGCGCTTACAAAGTATATCCGAATCCGTTTCCCGGAGTATCAGAAGTACTGTCTGGGACATTCAGTTGGTGCGCTGATCTTAGGAATGAATGAAGATTCGGAAATATTTGAGGAATTTGTTTTTGTCGGAACCCAGAATGCATTTGTTGGTAATTTAAAGTTCAGGACAAAAATTGAAGCCTATCTGGGTTTCGGAATCGTACAGCCACTCACAACTCAATTATTAGGATATTTTCCCGCTCAATGGTTTGGCTTGGGAGAAAGTCTTCCGAAAAATTGCGCTAATGACTGGAGAACCTTAATTTTGAACAGGAAATCTACTAACGGATTATTGGAGAAAATTAACGATTATTCTAAAGAACTGACTCAGAAAGTATTTGTGATCCGTGCTGAAGATGATGTTTGGTTAACGGAAAAAGGAGTCAGAAGCTTGTTGAATGACACTTATCCTAATTTAAAACCTACTTACAGGCTCATCAAAACTTCTGAATCTGAAAAAAAAGAGATAGGACACATCAATTTCTTCAGAAGTTACAACAGTAAGCTTTGGAGTATTATCT
>JAFAAJ010000089.1 GCA_023426625.1 Bacteroidota bacterium | reverse complement strand
AATAACGAACACATCTAAAAAAGAACTTTTTAATGCCCAGAATTATCTGCAAAAATATATACTGAGTAAGGACGATCAGTATCTGCAGCTATATTTTACATCCCTTAGAAAACTCAACAGCAATTTTGAGAAAATAAGTGTTGCAGGATCTACAGCTCCAAGAATAAAAAAGATTTTAGAACAACAAAAAAGAGACACCTTAAGAACAGAAAAGCTGAAAGTACTTATAGATTCAGCGGATAAATTTGCTGTAAATGCTCCAAAACCTCAGGATCAGCAATATAATCTTGAAAAATACAAAGCAGGAAACAGTCTCGATCATATTGAGATCGAAACACAGACTTATTCCGACACCATTAAGAAAAAAGGATTGATGGGAAGATTGAAAGATGCTATATCAGGAAAAGTGGATGTTCAGAAAGAAAGTACCATTGTTACCTTTAAAAACAATAAGACTGCAGACCTTTCCAAAGTAAAATCAGAGATCAATAATACCATAGAATCTATAGACAAACATTATATAGAAGAAGTAAGAAAGATCAGATTACAATATGCCCAGAATGAACGGGATAATATGCGTTTTTATAGTAACTTTCATGAATTGCTGATCTATAGCAATGGGTTGGTAAATGTGTATGAAAGCGCGATTGATGACTTTAAAGCCGAACTGGAAAAAGAATATTCCAAGCAGAGTTCCATCAATAACAAGATCAGAACCTATTCTGTGCTTGGATTGATGATCCTGATGTTCATTGTATCCGTTCTTATCATGTACTTTACCAGAGTAGCATTTATCTATGAATTAAAACTAAATGCTGCCAATAAAGAAATCAGGAAAAATCTAAATTTTAAAAACAGAATTTTGGGAATGTTGAGTCATGAACTGAGATCACCTTTGAAGATCGTCAATATATTCATAGATAAAATTACCAGAACAACTCAGGATGAAAATGTAAAAGAATACCTGAAATCCATTAAATTTACCAACAACACGATGTTGTTGCAATCTAACCAGATCTTAGAATATACAAAAGATCAGAAAGCCGGAAAAACATTGGTAAACACTTCATTTGATCTTAAAAAAGAAATAGAATCCATCACAACAGCTATTACACCTTATATAGAGACCAGAAACAATAAATTTATTGTAAATGACAGGATTCCGGAAGGTATGTTAGTTTACTCAGACAACATCAAGATCAACAGACTCTTCATGAATATTCTGGGAAATGCCAATAAATTTACCGAAAACGGGACGATCACACTGGATGTAGTTGCGGAAATAATAAATGAGAATAAAATATCCTTCACGGCAACAATAAACGATACCGGAGTGGGAATATCAGAATCCGATCTGGAGAAAATTTTTGAACCTTATTATCAGGGAACACTATCTGATGAAATAGATAATCTTGGGGCAGGATTGGGATTGAATTTATGCAAAGAGATCGTGGAACTTTTCAATGGGGAGATATCAGCTTCAAGTAAAATAGGAGAGGGAACTAAAATGACCTTTAGGATAAACTTAAATATACAGAACAATGGAATTGCAGAATAAAAAGATCAGTTTTCTTTTAGGTGATGATCACAATATTGTACGACAGGGAATTGCGATTGTGGTAGAAGAGGTTTTTCCCAATGCTGAAATTCATCACGCATCATCATTACAGCAGGTTATAAATGAGCTCAAATCAAAACCGGTTGATATTGCGATCATGGATGCCCAGTTCCCGGATGGAAACAGTTTAAGCATTCTGCCGGAAATTAAAAGCCTGAATCCAGATATTAAAATTTTAATTTTTACCGGTTCGGAAGAAAATCTGCATGCCCTTAAATTCATTAATGCCGGAGCGAACGGATTCCTTAGTAAATTAAGTGAAGAAGAAGAAATAAGAGAAGCAATTACAAGCATCGTGGAAAAAGGAAAATATATTTCTGCGACAACACAAAATCTGCTGATACAATCTGCACAGAACCGTACCCTGATCAATCCGCTTTATAATTTGACAGACAGAGAACTGCAGATTGCAGAACTTTATGCAGAAGGTTATGGAAACCTGGAAATCGCCAACAACCTGAATATAAAACAAAATACGGTAAGTACTATTAAAAAAAATATCTTCGATAAGTTGAAGATTGAAAACCTTGTTGAGCTGATCGAGCTCATTAAGACCCATCATAAGATGTAAAATACTCCGTTAATTCTTACTGTTTATCGACAAATATCTATGTTCTTATAGATATATATCTATGTGGATTTTTTTTAAATCTCTTTGGGATGTTGTTACTTTGTAACAGCAAAACACAAAGCCTCAGAAGTTTTAGTTTTCAGTAATAATTTACCGAAGAAAAAGATTACTGGGCATGAAAGAAAATTATAATTAAGTTCCCGCACAGATGATGAAAATTAAAAGCCTTTAACAATTCTTGCAAAACTATTAAAAAGAAAAACACAAAATCACATAACGCAGGAAGTTGAAGGTCAGTGATCAAAAGGAGGTTCTTACAACCTCCTTTTTCTTTTTCATGCAAATGGCAATATCGATAACGATCGAAAAATATCTATGTGTTTATCGATATATATCTATTCGATTTTTTTGAATTTCTTTTTTATATGGCGTTACTTTGTATCAGTAAAAACACAAGTGAAGAAAACACAAATGATCAAAGCCTTATTCTATTTGGTAGCGATGAAAAAAAATTATTTAATGCAACTTATAGTTGCTTGTAACATGAATGATGAAAAACCAGTTGATTTTTACTACCCACAAATATTATTCAAAAAAACACAAATCATGCAGGGAAGTTTAAATTGACAATCAAAAAGGAGGCGAAAGCCTCCTTTTTGATATGAATTAAATCCATAACGATATCTAATGTAATGGACTTCCTGTAAAAGTCTGTCTGGATCCGGTTTTCAGCAAACGGTAATTTAAAGATAAAGGTTCCTTCCCGAAAAGACAGTTAAATATATTCTGAAACTCATGGATGTATTTACACTTAATAGAGTTTCCATAAAGCTTAAGCCCGTGTACAATTTTTCTTGAACTTAAATCAATGTCGTACTTAATAAAGGATTCCGGTCTTTCATATCGTATTCTCTGTTCAGACTTATACGTTCTGGAGAACCCGAATTTCTCCAGCCAGTCTTCTGTGATTTTTATAGGCTTGATGGAGTCTGCCGGTACGGAAATACTATGAAGGTCATTCTCTAGTCGTACATAATAATCATTTTCATCATTTAGGAATATTTCAGCAATAGTGTAAACCTGATCCCCATATTCCACTAGGTTCTTAATCTTTAGATCTGCAACGTTCATAATATTATATTTTGTGTTAAGTTAATGTGTAGTGTTGGTAAAGAAAACTTAGCAAATACTATGCCCTACATTATATAATTGCCTATTATAATTAGATATTTTGTGAAAATTTTAAATCAGATTCATTTTGTTTTTGAATATTATTTTTTGTGTCTTTATGTAAAATTTCTCTATGCAGAACTCTATAATCTATATTTAAGAGGATAATAAAAAATAACAATTGAGGAGATAAACACGCATTTAGGTTTTCATTTTTTGCAATTGAGTAATGAAAATGAAAATAACTCTAATATTTTTAACTGATTTCTTATTGATGGGGTTGTAAAATTAATTTCTGAAAATGAATAGGTTAAGTATTAAAATATCTTTTATTTTAAGAAAAATTATGAATATGGTTTTTTTTTATTAAATTTAGGTTATAAAACTAAACTTGAAAATTTAAATTTCCGGGCTTTTAAAAACAAAGATATGAACTGAACCTTTTTTTGTTTGATGATTAAAAAAATTATTCAAATCTTAATTTTTAGTTAAAAAAATAAAAAATCGGGTTCCAAATAGTCATATATTTGTTTCTTAAACAGCTAAAACAAATAAGGATGAACATTGATTTTTTAACAGCTACCTTCAAGGATTTTGAGAATATCCCTGGGTACGATATGATGCAACGTGCAGATATCTATTCTGACTTTTTAGATTATATGCAATCTAATGGTCACCGTTATAGGTTGAGGAATAATTCAGCATGCAGTTCTGTGATAAATGTAGGTGAAAGCCACAAAGATTATGTAAGTTTTGTCACTAGTGATTATTTGGGATTTACCCAACATCCGAAAGTGAAACAGGCGGCTATTGAAGGTATTCAGAAATATGGAACAGGAACGGCTGCAACTCCGCTCATCGGAGGATATTATTTATTTCATAATGAGATCGAAGAGAAAATAGCCTCTTTTTTCGGAAGATCTCAGGAAGAAGCGGTGGTCTTTACCACAGGATATACAGCAAACAGTGCAACACTGCAGATCCTGTTACAGAAAGAAGATATTGCTATTGTAGATATGGCTGTACATGCAAGTGTATATGAAGGATGTATTCTTACAAACAGAAAAACGTTTCCGCATAATAACCTGGAAGCGTTGGAAAATATCCTTAAGACTGCTGAAAATCAATACCGCACCAAATTAGTGATCATAGATGGTGTTTACTCTCAGGACGGAGACGTGGCGCACGTAAAAGAAATTTATGATCTGGTAAAAAAATACAATGCCTATTTAATGGTAGATGATGTACATGGCGTAGGAATATTAGGAAAAACCGGAAGAGGAACTTTGGAAGATGCAGGGTTGCTGGATAAAGTGGATATTATTACAGGAACATTCAGTAAAACATTTGGAAATCTGGGTGGATATGTGATAGCCAATGAGAAACTGGCCACTTTTATCAGATTTCAGTCGCGACAGCAAATATTCTCTGCAACACCACCTCCTTCTTCCATGGGAATCATAAAAGCGATTGAATTAATAGATGAAGAACCACAATGGCGTACCAAATTGTGGGAAAATATAAACTACTTCAAAAAGGGATTAAATGACCTCGGATTGGAAACCGGAACTACCTGCTCAGCAGTGATTCCTGTTAAAATTGGAGATCCTCATGTAACAGGTGACGTAGGAAAACTACTTATAGAAAGAGGAATTTATGCCAACCCGATTATTTATCCTGCAGTAGCGAGGAAAGATGCCCGTATCAGAATGTCGATCATGGCAACTCATGAAAAAGAACATCTTGATAAAACCCTCAACGCTTTTGAAGATATTAATAATAAACTGCATATTGCGAAAAAATAGTGAAAAATGCCTAGAAAAGTAGTACAAGGTCCTATCAGAGACAAAGAAAAAACAAAGCAAAAACTGCTGGCTGCGGTTGGGAAAATCTTGAGAACCAAAGGCTATTCCGGATTAAAAGTTAGTAAAATTGCTGCAGTAGCCGGATTTGATAAAAAACTAATCTATGAGTATTTCGGAAGTACGGATAAATTAATAGATGAGTATATCAAATCTCAGGATTATTGGAGTAAGGTAAATCAGGATAATGTGGAAGTCGATATGTCCGACGGAGGAAAAGAACTTTCTAAAATGGCTATTCTCAATCAGTATGAGAACCTGAAGAAAAACAAGGAACTTCAGAAGATCATCCTTTGGGGATTGTCAGAAAGTAAACCTATTCTTAAGAAAATTGCTGATGAAAGAGAAGAAATAGGAGAGATGCTCTTCAAAAACATTGTTGATCCGCATTTTAAAGAAGATGCCGTGAGATATCGTGCCATTGCAGCGCTGCTTGTTTCAGGAGCCTACTATCTGAATTTATATACTGCACATAATGCCAGCAAATTTTGTGGAAAAGATATAAAAACGGATGAAGGAAGAAAAGAGATCGAAAAAGCTATCGTTGAGATTATAGATTTCGCTTATAGTAAGACCTCTACTACTTAGAATTCCATTAAATAAAACACATATACATATAAGATTTTTTGAGAATTTATATTTTCAAATTAGAACTATATTTCTTACTTTTGACCAATGGAAAATTTTATAGTATCTGCCAGAAAATACCGCCCACAGGAATTTGAAACTGTTGTTGGGCAGGCGCATATTACAGATACTTTAGAACATGCAATAGGAGAAAACCAGTTAGCACAGGCTTTATTATTCTGTGGACCTCGTGGAGTAGGGAAAACCACCTGCGCAAGAATTCTGGCAAGAAAGATCAATGAGAAGGACGGTTCCATTTCAGAGGATGGTTTTGCATACAATATCTACGAATTAGACGCTGCATCCAATAACTCTGTGGATGATATCCGTGAACTTATAGATCAGGTTCGTTTTGCACCTCAGGTGGGTAAATACAAAGTATATATCATCGATGAGGTCCATATGCTGTCTTCTGCAGCCTTCAATGCATTCCTTAAAACTCTTGAAGAACCACCTGCACATGCGATTTTTATTCTGGCTACTACAGAAAAGCATAAGATTATTCCCACTATTTTATCGCGTTGTCAGATTTATGACTTCAAAAGAATTACCATTGAAGACATTCAGGGACATTTAAGAAAAATTGCAGAAAAAGAAAGCATCCGGTATGAAGATGATGCATTATATCTGATTGCCCAAAAAGCAGATGGAGCACTCAGAGATGCTCTCTCTATCTTCGACAGGCTTTCTACATTCTCACAGAAAAAAATCACTTTAGCCAAAGCAGCTGAAGTATTGAATATTTTAGACTACGATCAGTATCTTAACATCGTAGATCTGGCTAAAGAAAATAAAATTCCTGAAGTTCTTTTTGCATTTAATGAGATTGTAAAAAGAGGTTTTGATCCACATATTTTTGTTGCAGGATTAGGAAACCATTTCAGAGACCTTATGATGGCTCAGAATACCTCTACGATTGATTTGATTGAAGTAGGTGAAAAAACAAAAGCAAGATTTGTTGAACAAAGCCAGAAATGGAGTGCACAGCAACTTATTGATGCTGTTGAGATCTGTAATCATGCTGATATTAATTATAAAAACTCTAAAAATCCACGTCTTACCGTTGAAATTGCATTGATGCAATTGGCTTCTCTGACTGCCGGTTCAGACGTTTCTAAAAAAAAAAGTTTATAATATTAACGCCTTTCCTTCAGGAGAAAATTGAAGTAAAGCCCATAGCAGTTCCACAAGAGAAAAAAGAAGAGAAAGTTGAAAAACAAACGGTCATTCCAGATAATGCTCCTGCAGAAATTACTATAAAAAAAGCGTCTAAGCCATTATCAAAACAGGTTGTATCTTCAGGTTTCAGTATCCAGTCTTTTTTGAATAGAGAAGAAAAAGAAGAGGAAGAAGAAACTCATGCTGTAAAAAAAGACGACCTTCCACAAAACCATTTTACGGAAACCGATCTGCAGTCGGAATGGAATCTGATGCTAAAACAACTGCAGACCAAAGATGCTTTTGTTTTTAATGCCATTAAAACATTTAAACTCACCAAAGCAGACGAAAATGTCATTAGAGTATTCTATCCTTCAGATTCTGCAAAAGTAGAATTTGATAAGATAAGCGGCGATTTTTTCAATCACTTCCGAAGAAAAGTGCATAATTATGCTATCGAAGTTGAATATAAAAAAGATCATGAAAACCTTAAAATAGAGATCATGACCAAAAAGAAGATCTTCGAGAAATTCGTTGAAAAAAATCCGTTGCTGAAAGATCTTGATGATTTAATGAAGTTTGATTTGACATAATTTTTTATATTTGTCAGATAATTTTGTAGAAAACAAAAATATTATAACGAAGAAAAGTTAAATCACAGGACATTACAAGTGGAAAAATCGTGTATCCCAAATCTGTCTTTAAGTAAAACTGCTTACGCTGTAAGCGGTTATTTTAACTTTTATGGAACTTATGCTGGAAATTTCAGAAGCTATTATCAATTGTATTGGTATTGCTAACTGAATTTCTTTCTCAAAAAATACAGGAAATACTTTTTTTATCTATTTCCAGACCCAATTAAATTTGAACGGCATTTTTTGAAAAGAATTATAAAAGTAAATTTTATAATGAGAATAACTATTGCTTACATTTGAATTAAAACAACCAATTAATATGAATCTAAAAGATTTGAAGAACGGGTGGATCAATGAATTTCCGCAGCCACTAATGATTGCAGGACCATGCAGTGCGGAAAGTGAAGCTCAGATGATGGAAACAGCCCGAAGAATAAAAGAGGCCAATGCACAAGTACCTATTTTCCGTGCAGGGATCTGGAAACCCCGTACAAAACCTAATGGATTTGAAGGAGTAGGAGTGATTGGTCTGAACTGGTTAAAAAAAGTAAAAGAAGAATACGGGTTCAAAACCGCTACCGAAGTTGCTAACGCACATCACGTTTATGCAGCGTTAGAAGCGGATGTAGATATTCTGTGGATTGGAGCACGTTCTACGGTGAATCCGTTTACCGTTCAGGAAATTGCAGTAGCATTGAAAGGTACAGATAAACCTGTTTTGGTGAAAAATCCTGTAAATCCTGATTTAGCTTTATGGATCGGTGCTTTGGAAAGGCTTTTAGGCCAGGATATTAAAAATCTTGGAGTTATTCACAGAGGATTTTCAACTTACCAGAAAACAAAATACAGAAACAATCCGAACTGGCAGATCGCATTAGACTTTAAAAGTCAGTTCCCGAATATTCCCATGCTAATAGATCCTTCTCATATTTGTGGAAACAGAACCGGTTTGGCTGATATTACACAAGAAGCCATGAATGTGGGTTACCAGGGAGCTATGATAGAATCCCACTCGAATCCGGATGAAGCATGGAGTGATGCTACACAGCAAATTACTCCTGAAGTTTTGGCTGAGCTTATTAATAATTTAAAAGTGAGAAATTCTGGATTAGCCGGTTTCGATGAAGAAATGGGAAGACACAGAACGTTAATCTCAGATATTGATTTCCAGTTGATTGAACTCCTTTCACAACGAATGAAGATTTCCGAAAAAATAGGAAAACTTAAAAAAGAGAATGATATTGCCATCTTCCAGCCCGAACGTTGGAAAGAGATCACTGAATATGCAATACAGAAAGCTATAGAAACCGAAATGTCCCAGGAATTCATTGAAAAAGTCTTCAAAATGATCCATGAAGAATCCATTGAAGTACAGAATAATATTATGATAGACAGATGAGGAAGGGATTGGTGAACGGTGATCGGTGATTAGTAATTAGTGATATGGTGATTAGTAAGAATGAAAATCAGTGATTTGAAATAATATTTTAAATCTTCTAACCTTCTCCGGGTGTATGCTGTCTAGCTTCAAACCTCTAATATCTAACCCCTAATCACTAATTACCAATTACCATTTCTAACTTCTAATTACTATCTTTGCAATCAGGTATGAAAGGAAAAATCATTAAATCTACTGGAAGTTGGTATCAGGTTTTGGAATTGGAAACCAATAGGATTTTCGAGGCCAGAATCAGAGGGAAGTTTAAACTCATAAAAACAAGACTCACCAATCCGCTTGCAGTAGGGGATTTTGTTGAATTTCAACTGGAAACAGACGATGTAGCCTGGATCACTAAAATTGAGCCACGCAAAAACTATCTGATCAGGAAATCGGTAAACCTTTCAAAAGAAGCGCATATCATTGCGTCCAATATTGATTTGGCCTGCTTTATTTTTACCCTTAAACATCCTGAAACTTCTCTTGGTTTTTTAGATCGCTTTCTGGCTTGTTGCGAAGCGTATAATATTAAACCTTTGATCCTGTTCAATAAAATGGATGTTTTACATGATGAAGAAATAGAGATTGTAAAAGATATTGAATTCCTTTATCAGGAGATAGGATATGATACCATGCAGATTTCGTCCTATTCCAAACTAAATCTTGAAAAACTACAGGAAATATTAAAGGATAAAACATCTGTATTCTTCGGACATTCAGGTTGCGGAAAATCTACACTGGTCAATGCACTTCAACCCAGATTGAATCTCAAAACTTCTGAAATATCAGACACACACTTAAAAGGAAAACATACAACAACTTTTGCGCAAATGCATTTTTGGGATTTCGGCGGCAATGTGATAGATACTCCCGGAGTTCGTGAGTTTGCGATGATCGACATTGAAAAAGACGAGGTACAGCATTATTTTCCGGAAATCTTCAAAAAAAGAGAAGAATGTAAATTTCACAATTGCCTTCATATCAACGAGCCGAAATGTGCCGTTATAGATGCACTTGAAACCGGGGAAATTCAACATTCACGATATTCTACTTATATCAAACTGATGGAAGAAGCTGAAGAAACTTCTCAAAAATAATCTTTTATACTTTTCTCAATTGATATAAATCTCAATTTGAACATAATTTGAGATTATTTTTATGGAAAATTGTGAGGTCAGTTAACTTTTTGGGGATTACAAAAATGTGGGTATAATAAAAAACCCAGCCGAAGCTGGGTAAAAACTAATAACCATGAAAACTCAAATTAAACATGAGAATCG
>JAFAAJ010000285.1 GCA_023426625.1 Bacteroidota bacterium | reverse complement strand
TTCTTTCCGCCACCAAAAAAATATACTTTATGTGTTTGAGCTAAGATTTTTACCAGTTCGTAAGATTTTTCCAGAGGAAGCATTTTCCCCTTATGTTGTGCGAACGGAGCAAAGCCAATTCCTGATTTTTCTTTTGAATTCGGTCTTAACTGATGTGAAAGAGTTATGTGAAAGCCCATTTCCCGAAACACGTCTGCATAACGTTCTACCGTTTGTCTCAACTGCATTTTATCAAGATTCCAAACATCGGTAAGTCTTTCCTTTTCGTCCTTTCCTTTATCTATTTTGAATACTTTAAACCCTTTTCTTCTGTAAATTTTATCTAAAACTTTTGTTCTGATCACATCATGAAGATTTGCAATAATATCAGTCTGAAATTCCTCCAGTAACTCATTCGCTAATCTCCTCAATCCGAAAAAACCTTTATAATCATCAAGATTGACTCCTTTAAAGATAACATTCGGAATATCAGCGAATAAGCTCTCAAAATTCTTTCTGGAAACCATAACAATCTCCACGTCTGGATTTTGCTCAAGCAACTCACGGAAAACTGGCGCTGTCATCGCAACATCACCGAAAGCAGAAAAACGGTATGCTAATATTCTGGTCACAATTACGATTTCAACTGATAAGCAACTGCATAAAATTTGATTTGCTTGGTCATAGCCATCAATCCATTGGCTCTGGAAGGAGAAAGAAACTCCTGCAAACCGATCTCAGAGATAAACTCAAAATCAGAATCTAAAATTTCCTGTGTAGAATGACCACTATAAATACTTACCAGTAAAGAAACGATCCCTTTTGGTAAAATCCCGTCAGAGTCAGCGTTGAAAAACAGTTTTCCGTCCTTAAATTGCGCATCGATCCAAACTTTACTCTGACAACCTTTGATAAGATTTTCGTCTGTTTTTCTGTCTTCAGGAAGTCCCTTCAGTTCTTTTCCGAGATCAATAATATATTCATACTTCTGCTCCCAGTCATCTAGAAAGGCAAATTCATCAATTATTTCCTGCTGTTTTTCCTTAATGGTCATGTTAACAATTTCTTTGTGCAAAGATAACCAATTTGTAAAGAACATTTATTGAGATACCTTCTGAAAAACTTCCAGCAATTTTACTTCTTCATTTTCCCAGCAGAATACATTGGCTGCTTTTTCCAGCTCATCCATATAATTTTTTCTTCCTTTACTTAAAACAGATTCAATGGCTGCAGCAATATTTTTTGGCTCATGATCTTTGATAATTTTTCCGATCTCGAACTGTCTTCTGATATTCTGCATTTCCGGAAGATCTGCCATAACCAGCGGAACTCTGGATTGAATGTAATCTAAAATCTTATTCGGCAGGGAATACAGATAGCTGTCTCCTCCATTCTCTTCAATGCTGATTCCAACATCTGCGGTTACCGTTATTTTTTTCAGATCTTCAGGTTTTATTTTTCCCAAAAACTGCACTTTTCCCTGAAGATTCTCCCGAATAACCAGATCTTCATATTCCCTTTTCCTGGGCCCGTCACCGACAATCTTCAAAACAGCATTGTTAAGATGATGCATAGCCAGAATAGCCTTATCAATTCCACGAAAAGGATTAATCACTCCCTGATATAAAATAATTTTAGGTTGATTTTCCGGAACTTCCATCAGAAAATCTCTCCTTACAGGTGCGTTCTGAACTACAACAGGATTTATTTTATATTTTCTCTGGAACCATTTTGCATAACTTTCACTTGCCGTGATCATGAATTTTATTTTCGGAATTATACTTTTTTCAAGATAACGCCATAGCTTTTGTGACATTTTGCCTTGTATTGCAGGCATTTCGGAAAAAATTTCATGACTGTCAAAAACTAAGGGAATATTTAGTTTTTTAGCGATCAGATAATTCGGTAGTAATGCATCAACATCGTTTGCATGAAGAATTGTATTTTGGTCCGCCTTATTTTTTAATTGATGATAAAGTTTCCAGTTAAACTCAAAATAGGCTGTTTTTAAGCTTTTTGATCTCAGTTCTATCCTTGAAAAGGGATAAGGACGTTCCATCGTTTCAGCTCCGCCCCAGTTATTCCCGATTAATTCAACCTCATATCCGTTTTCACATAAAGTTTTACAGACCTTTTCAATCCTTTGGTCTGTATAAAGGTTACTGAAAGCGGATGTAATGACTTTTTTCCTCATTTCTTTCCTGTTGTCAAGTGATAAAACTGCACCAAACAAAGCAAAGCATTAGGAATAATTACCGGCCAAAGCATTCCGCTGAACATACCGTAAATAACAAAGCAGACACATCCTACCATATTCACAATTCTGATTTTTCTTAAATCTTTCAAGATAAAGCTCAAAACAATAAAAAATGATGCGGCATATCCGATATAAGTAGCAATTTCGGGACTCATGGAAAATTTTTAAGGGAGACAAACATAATCATTTTCAACAAGATAATAAAACTTTTTTCTGCCATAAAGTCATTAATTGATTTTTGGTAAAATATTTGTAATTTAGATAATGAATAAATAATAACTCTATTGTTTATTCTAATTGAGATATATTATGGATTATAAGTTTTCACAAGGTTTGAGCCAGGTGTTCAAACAGAGCAAGAATGAAGCGAAAAGGCTGAAAAGTGAATTTCTTAATACAGAACATCTACTTTTAGGTATTATAAAAACGGAAAACTCTGCAAAAGAAATCCTTCAAAACCTTAATGCGGATTTAACACAAATCAGAAGAAAAATTGAAACTTTAAATACAGCAAGTCTTAATCCTATTTCTGAAGAGGTTAGCAATATTTCTTTCACTAAAATGGCAGATCATGCTGTTAAACGTGCAGAGTTAGAATGCAGACAATATAAAAGCAATGAAATTAATACCGTTCACCTGCTTCTCGGCATTCTTTACAAATATGAAGACCCTACTTCAAATATTCTGGGAGCTTATGACATTGACTATGAAGGAGTTTCAAGAGAATACCAAACTATGCTTAAAAATTCCGGGCAAGCACCACAAATGAGTGCGTATGACGATGATGAAGAGAGAGAGGATTTTGAGCAAATGAGGAAGCCTACAGGAAATTTAGGTTCTGCTAAAAGTAAAACTCCTACTTTGGATAATTTTGGTAGAGACCTTACTTCTTTGGCAAGAGACGGAAAATTGGATCCGGTAATCGGACGTGAAAAAGAAATTGAACGAGTTTCTCAGATTTTATCGCGTAGAAAGAAAAACAATCCTCTTCTTATCGGAGAACCGGGAGTTGGTAAATCTGCGATTGCAGAAGGTCTGGCTTTAAGAATTCAACAGAAGAAAGTTTCACGGGTTCTTTTCGGTAAAAGGGTGATCACTCTGGATCTGGCGAGTTTAGTTGCCGGAACCAAGTACCGTGGTCAGTTTGAAGAAAGAATGAAGGCGATCATGACCGAACTGGAGAAAAATCGTGACGTGATCTTATTTATTGATGAGCTTCACACGATTGTAGGAGCAGGAAGTTCTACAGGAAGTTTAGATGCTTCCAATATGTTCAAACCTGCTTTAGCAAGAGGTGAGATCCAATGCATCGGAGCAACCACTTTGGATGAATACCGTCAATACATCGAGAAAGACGGAGCTTTAGAAAGAAGATTCCAGAAAGTAATGGTGGAACCTACTTCTATTGATGAAACCATCCAGATCCTGAACCAGATCAAAGATAAGTATGAGGAGCATCATAATGTGATTTACACACCTGAAGCTATTTCTGCCTGCGTTAATTTAACCTCAAGATACATCACAGACCGTTTCTTACCGGATAAGGCAATTGATGCTATGGATGAAGCAGGATCCCGTGTTTATATTAAAAACATGAAAGTTCCTACTGAAATCATTGATTTTGAGAAGAAAATTGAAGACATCAAGGAATTAAAACAGAAAGCAGTAAAAGCACAGGATTATCTGGAAGCAAGAAAGCTGAAAGACGAAGAAGAACGACTTCAAATGGAGCTGAATGCCGCTCAGGATAAATGGGACAAAGAAGTAAAAGAGAAAAAAGAAACTGTAACGGAGGAAAATGTCGCAGAAGTGGTTTCTATGATGAGTGGTGTTCCTGTAACCAAAGTTGGTAAAAATGAGCTTGATAAACTGGCTCAGATGGATGATAAACTGAACGGAAAAGTGATCGGTCAGGAAGACGCCGTGAAAAAAGTGGTAAAAGCCATCCAAAGAAACAGAGCCGGACTTAAAGATCCGAACCGTCCTATCGGAACATTTATCTTTTTAGGGACAACCGGAGTTGGTAAAACAGAGCTTGCTAAAGTAATGGCAAGAGAATTATTCGATTCTGATGAAGCATTAATCAGAATTGATATGAGTGAATACATGGAAAAATTTGCGGTTTCCAGGTTAGTTGGTGCGCCTCCAGGATACGTAGGATATGAAGAAGGGGGTCAATTGACAGAAGCAGTAAGAAGAAAACCTTATGCTGTGGTTCTTTTGGATGAGATCGAAAAAGCTCACCCGGATGTATTCAACATCTTGCTTCAGATCCTTGATGAAGGTCACGTTACTGATAGTTTGGGTAGAAAGATCGACTTCAGAAATACAATTATCATCCTTACTTCCAATATCGGAACAAGAGATCTTAAAGATTTCGGAGATGGTGTAGGATTCGGTACTTCCGCTAAAAAGTCAAGCTCGGATACAAGAGCAAGAAGCACGATCGAAAACGCTCTTAAAAAGGCATTTGCTCCTGAATTCCTGAACAGAATTGATGACATTATTATCTTCAATTCTCTTGAACAAAACGATATCAAGAAAATTATTGATATTGAATTAGGTAAGCTTTACGGAAGATTGGAAAAACTTGGCTATAAAGTAGAATTAACTGCAGAAGCCAAAGATTTCATCTCTGAAAAAGGTTGGGATAAAGATTTCGGTGCAAGACCATTGAAACGAGCTATCCAGAAGTATATTGAAGATCTATTGGCAGAAATGCTGGTTAATAAGCAATTATCTGAAGGAGAAACTGTAGTTTTAGATCTTAATGAGGCAAAAGATGCCCTTATCGGAAAGACCCAAAAACCTAAAAAGACCGAAAAGTCTCAGTAATAAAATAACAATCAATATTAACAAACAAAAAAGCTTCGGGCAATTCGAAGCTTTTTTGTTTTATGACCTCAATAAATTATTTAATAATTTAAAAACATTTACTTAACTGAATTTATTTAAAGTCCCACTACAAATCCTATATTAGGGATCAATCCACTTGAGAAAATACTTTCATTTTCTTTCCAAAGCACATTGTACATCACCCCAATTTGCATATAAGAGTTGTTGCCAATTCTCTGCATATATCCACCTCCGAGATACAATGCCGTTTCCTCATCATTAACTTTATAATCATAATATTTGTCATTAAAATTGATAAAATAATGCTGAAGATTGGCTCCTGCATAAAATGACCTTGCAAAGTAATAATTCGCAAAAGGACCCACTCCAAACATCGTAGACCGGTAATAATCGGAAGTCTGCCACGAAACACTGCCTATCACTCCACCCTCAAAATCCTCGGTGATTCTGTATCCTACTCTTGGAGATGCCTGCAAATAGAATGAATTCTGACTTCCAAACCCTAAACCTATTCCCCCTCCGAAAGTCCATCTGCTACTGATATTTTGATCTGAATTTTCCGTTGAAACCTGAGAAAATAATGATCCTGAGATCAGTATAATAAAGGGAACAATTATTTTTTTCATACTATCGTTTTTATCAATTGAAATTATCACTTTTTTTACGCAAAGGTTTGTCGTAATTTTGCAACCTTAAGATAAAAATAAAACTTTATCACGAAAATTATGAAAATAGTTGTAGGATTATCCGGAGGTGTAGATTCCAGTGTTGCAGCATATTTGTTACAGCAGCAGGGACATGACGTGGTAGCTTTGTTTATGAGAAACTGGAATGATGCTTCTGTAACGTTGGAAGATGAATGTCCTTGGATCGAGGACAGCAATGATGCATTGATGGTTGCTCAGAAGCTGGGAATTCCTTTTCAGGTCATTGATATGAGTGACCTTTACAAAGAGCGCATCGTAGATTATATGTTTGCGGAATACGAAAAAGGAAGAACCCCGAATCCTGATGTTTTGTGTAACAGAGAGGTAAAATTTGATGTTTTCATGAAAACAGCTATGTCTTTAGGAGCTGATAAAGTAGCTACGGGACATTATGCAAGAGTACATTCAACTTTTGATGAAAACGGTAAGGAAATTTTCCATCTTTTAGCAGGAAAAGATAACAACAAAGACCAATCGTATTTCCTTTGTCAGCTAAGCCAGGAGCAATTGTCAAAAGCTTTGTTCCCGATTGGAGAACTGACAAAACCTGAGGTAAGGGAAATTGCAAAAAAAATCGGTTTGGTAACGGCAGATAAAAAAGATTCACAGGGATTGTGTTTTATCGGAAAAGTGAGCCTTCCTCAGTTTCTGCAGCAGCAATTGACCCCTAAAGAAGGGGAAATCGTGGAAATTTTCAGAGATTCTTCTCTTTTCTCTCAGGAAATACCGGAATTTTCTTCAAAAGAAGAGGAACTTGAATTTTTAAGTCGAAAAATCAATTATAAAAAATCTGACGGAAAAGTAATCGGAAAACATCAGGGTGCTCAATTTTTCACAATCGGTCAGAGTAAAGGTCTGGGAATTGGCGGACATAAGGAAAGCTGTTTTATCATCTCCAGAGATATGGAAAATAATATCCTTTTCGTGGGAGAAGGACACAGTTTCCCGGGATTGTACAGAAAGGCTCTGAAAGTTGATAATTCGGAGGTGCATTGGGTACGCGAGGATCTAAGATTAAAAAACGGAGAATCTATGGAGGTTCTGGCGAGAATCAGATACAGACAACCTTTGCAGAAAGCTACACTTTACCAGTTTGAAAATGCTTTTTATATTGAATTTGAAGAAGGACAATCTGCTATTGCGGAAGGTCAGTTTGCTTCGTGGTATGTTGGGGAGGAACTTTTAGGAAGTGGAGTTATTTCATAAATAATTTTTTTTTATCGGTAACAAATCATAATTTTGCATAACTTATTGTATAACAATAAAAAACACAATTATGAAAACGTTAAAAAATTATTATGTTCAGGCTGTTTTTACTTTAATTTTTGTAGCAGCTTTCTTTTTTGGCTTTAATTTTTATAAGCTAATCTCTCATTTTCAAGGTCCGGATTTTGCAAAAGCAGCACTTCTTGTGGCAGCAATAGTCGCCATTTTTATAAAATACAGACTTGCGACAAAATAATAATTTAAACAAAAATCCGAAGCAAAACTGTTTCGGATTTTGTTTATTTAAGGTAATTTTTATTGGAAAAGGTTAAAGAGATCTATTTTTAAAACATTAAATACCAGACTGTTAATTAACCAGCCATTCTTTAAAGTCTTTTACGCGATCTCTGCTTACCGTGATCTCCTCTTCCGGCTGAAACTCAAGATCGACTTTGTAATAAGGTGAAGTGTGGATATTTTTGATATAATCTGAGTGAATGATGAATTGTCTGTTCACCCTGAAAAACTTTTTCTCATCCAAAACGCCTTCCAACTCATCCAAAGTGAAGTCTGAAGGGTAATTTCTTTCACGGGTTTGGAGGTAAACAATTTTATTTTCACTGAAAAAGCAGCTTATATCATCCGTCTGAACAATTTTAAGATTGTATCCGATCTTAACTAAAATTCTGGAAAGCGTACTTTTTTCTTTTTTAATTAACGCTTTAATTTCATGTGCATTAACGGATTTATCTAAAGGAAGAAATGATTTGAACTTTTCAATCGCTGCGGAAAGATCCTCTTCCAGAACGGGCTTTAATAGATAGTCGATGCTGTTTAGCTTGAAGGCTTTCAAAGTGTATTGATCAAATGCTGTGGTATAAATGATAAAGCTTTTTGTGGAAATTTTCTCGAAAATATCAAACGAAAGTCCGTCACCCAAAACGATATCAGAAAAAATAAGCTGCGGATGTTCATTCTCGGAGAACCATTGTATTCCTTCTTCCACAGATTCTATTTTTGCAATGATCTCTATTTCCGGAAATGCGCTCAACATTCTTTCCAGTTTCCTTAAAGCGGGTTTTTCGTCTTCAATGATAGCTGTCTTTATCATTTGGGTTATCATTTTTATAATTGAGCTTAAAATTAGCTAAAAGCAGCCAATTTTAATTAGATTTCCTGCCTGCTTCTTTCTCCATTAATTCTTTGATCTTTCTTTCTTCCCATTCTTTTCCTATTCCGAAAACATTCAGTGCATGAGCCAGAAGACCTATCCCCCATCCCAACATTGGCCAGTAAAACCACAAGTGATCAGGCGAAGTTAAAAGATTAAGGACAAATAAAAACGGAATGACAAGGCAATAAGAAGTAAGATTTCCATAGAATCCTTTTAATTCTTTTACTCTTTTTGATGCTTTCTCGTAGGCTAAAGCTTCTTTGTTGTATGAAGTTTCCATAATGTTGTTTTTAAATTAATTGATGATTCAAAAGTACGGACGAAACCTCATCTTATCAATTTTATATTACTGAACGGTTATAAATTACATCTGAATCGCAAAATGAAGGCTTCAACAAATTAGATTTAATTAAAAAATGAAGGGTAAAAGCTTTTTCGCCGTTTTCCGGTACTGAATGTATTCATCCCCGAACTGCTCTATCAAAGCGTTTTCTTCAATTTTAATCCGATGATGAAAAGCAAGAAACGGAGGCACAAATGCAAAGATCAGAGAGATCCAGTTATTCAAAAATAAACCCAGTCCCAGAAACGTCAGTAAAGAAAATGCATAAGAAGGATGTCTTATGTATTTATAAAAGCCGTCTTTCTTTATTTTATGGCCCTCTTTGATGCTAACATCTACTGTGAAGTATTTTCCTAAAGAACGGATGATAAACAGTCTGAAAATAATGCCCGACAGTACAAATGCTTCTCCAAGATATAAAATCCATGTTTTTTGTGTGACCGGAAAATTAAAGACATAAGAAATGGTAACTGAAGTTGTAATGGATAGAATAATGATCAACCATAAGATATTCAGCGTAGATTTATCTTTTTTCTGATCATTGTTTTTCGATTTTAGCTTTTGCTTATAAATGATCTCACTTAAAAACCAGATCCCCATTGAAAGGTAGAAAATCGTTCGTATGCTCATTTATTTTTTTTATCCATTAGTTCTTTAATTTTTCGGTCTTCCCATTTGCTTCCCCAAGCAAACCCGGGTAGAAAAACGCTCATTCCCTGTACAATTAAACCTATTCCCCAGAAAATCGGAAGTAAAAAGTTTTTCCACCTCCAAATTGTTTCACCGGGTTCTAATTCCCTGTAATTCAGGAATAAAATAAATACATTCACTGCACAATAGATGAACGTAATCACGTAGAAGTTTTTGATCTTCTTTACTCTTCTCTCGGCTTCTTTGTAGCGGATCTCGTTTTCATTGATGTTTTCCATGGCTGTTGTTTTATCGTTTCTTTTCTTTTTCCAGAATTTCCCTGATCTTACGGTCTTCCCAGTTTTTTCCTATGGCAAAAACACTCATTGCGTGAGCAGCCAATCCTATTCCCCAACCCAGCATCGGGAAGAAAAACCATAGATTGTTGGGAGAAGTTATCAAATTAAGAATGGTTAAAAACGGAATAATGATACAGTAGGAAATCAGGTTGCTGTAAAAACTTTTGATCTCTCTGACCCTTTTTCTGGCTCTTTCATAAGCTGCATCCGAATCTTCAGGTTCTGAACTGATAACGTTAGGTTTTTCTAGCAGCATCGGAAGTTTTACTTTAAAATAGTCCTCTGATTTTTCTATGAAAACATTCCGGTCTGTAAGCAGTGAATAACGTTGAACAATATTAGCCAATCCTATTCCTGCACTTTCTTTCATCTGTTCTCTTACCTGGAAATTATTTTCTATGCACAGCGTATCATTTTCGGAGAAGACTTTAATGATCAAAGGTTTTGAGGATGTCGCATAATTGTGTTTAATGCAGTTTTCCAGTAAAAGTTGCAGAGAAAGAGGAACTACATATTTTCTGTAATCTTCTTTTTTAACATCAAAAATAAAATCCACACTGTCCTCAAATCTGGTTTTCAGGAGTTCACAGTAGGTTTTGGCAAATTCGATCTCATCTTCTACAGTTACCAGTTCTTTATCCTTTTGTTCCAGTACATAACGGTAAATTTTTGACATTGAAGCCGTAAAAGTTTGTGCCTGTCTCGGGTTTTCATCGATCAAAGAGCTTAAAACATTCAATGAATTGAAAAGAAAGTGAGGATCCAGCTGGTTTTTCAGGGTTTCAAACTGTGCATTGGCTGATTTTGCAATGAGCTTCTGCTCCACCACTTCTTTTTTTGAGGTTTTCTTCAATTCTTCCATGAAGCTTTTAGCATGCAGGAAAGCTGAGATCAGTAAAGCGATATTGATCATGAACCAGTTGAGAAAATTGTATTTCCCGGAAAAAAACTCCTCTGTCGTGGCAGCTTTCTGGAAAACCACAAAATTCATGTAGTTACAGAAATACACGAGGATAAAATTGATAATCAGGATAGAAATAACGCTTAAAATTGTTCTTTTTGTCGTTGCTTCGGACCAGGGAATCCTTTTGTTGAGAAACTCGTTAATTGCCCCGTTTCCGATCCCGATAAGAAATGAATACATACTTGAGATAAGAATGGTAAGCATAAAACCCTTCAGTGTTCTCTCTCCCGAAAAAAACAAAAAGAAGAACACCGCAGTTATAAGTGATATCCAGAGTAAAATGATGAAGCTTTTTCTTTTCATAAGCGCTTTTCCTGACTCAAAATTAGCTGCTAATAAAGGTATCAAAAATTATTTCTTACCGAACGGTGTTTTTTCGTTACTGAATGGCATAAAAAAACCTTCCTGAAACGGAAGGTTTGTATTGTTGATATTTAATTATTTTACAGGCTGACTGATAAAATATTCAGCTTCTGCTTTTCCCCAATTCGGATCGATTGATGTTTTTGGCTGATAGGAATTGAATTTTTCCAAAGCCAGCTTAAACATTTCCATTCCTTTGGTTTTGCTTCCGCCATATTGTTCCGGAGTAAAATACATGTCTTCAGCTTTGATCAGGGCAACTCTCGGGTTATTAGGTTCCATTTTTTCTGCTGCTGTCATTTCTGCTGTTGCTTTTGCTCCATCCGTCATATATCTCTGCATCGGATTAACCATCATTTTCAGGGAATATGCCATTTTCTTCAGCAATCGTACTTCTGCGTTATCCGAAATACTTTCTGCGGATGTAAGATATTTCATCGCCTGATCTGCGGGCTCGTCCAAATCCTGTGTTTTTCCGTCTCTCATCTGCAATCTTCCTTTTTGAATGAAGGAGAAAGCAGCGTAATAATAAGGTTGCCATTTATTTTGCTCCTTTTCTGCGATTCTTTGGAAATCATTGGCCAAAGCCTGGAAATCTTCTGCCGTTTTGCAGGTTTCAATTTTAGCAATTTTGTCGGTCATTGCTTTTTCATAAGCTGTCTGAGCGAAAGCCGTTAAGCTCAAAAGAACTAAAGCAAAGCTTAATAGATATTTCTTCATTATTTTTTAATTTAAAGTTATAATTTGATTAGTTGAATGTATAAAATTTTCAGATCATTATAAATTATTATTGATGGCATCCTGCGTTCTGTCCACCCCAAAGCTGATGAATGCTCCAACAAATACAAAGGTATTCACTGGCGGGACAATGGCCGAATTTCTTGATCCGTCTGTGGAAAAATTATATCCGTACACGTTTTTGGTTCCTAGCACATTGGAAACACTCAGCACAAGTACAGTGAATGCTTTTGCATCTTTTTTACCCAGATTAGGAAGATAATTGAAGCTCAAATTCAATGCATTATAATCTTTCAGCCTTCCTTCATTTCTTATATAATTGAATGTCTCCCCATTTTCATTGGCAGACACAATATCATAATAAGGACGCCCTTTTGCATAGGTATAAGAAAGATTCACTCCTGCTTTCCATTTTGGGATAAAACGTTTTGCAACCGCCGAAATAGTGTGTTCGGAAGCAAAGTTGGGCTTTAAACTGATCGGATAATTCATGAAATCCCTTTTTGAGTCCAGGAATGAATAGCTGATCCAGTAATCTATGTTTTCAAATGTTTTTTTGTCCCGCCAGAAAAATTCCAATCCTTTTGCAAATCCGTATCCATCGTTATTATCCGCAGTCTGCACATATTGATTCAGAGTCTTGATCTTCAACAGCTGATCATATTTTTTGTAGAATGCTTCCAGCCTTAAGCTTCTTCCTTCCGAAGTTCTCTGCAGCTGGAAAATATAATGCTGTGATTTTTGGAAATCAAGATCTGCCGGTCCGTTGATGTACTTACTCTCCGGATTCTGATAAAAAAGACCATAAGCGAAAGAGGTTGTCCAGTCTTTTGCCAAACGATATGCCAATGCAAAACGTGGTGCTATATTACTTTTGCCAAGAAACGAAGAGTTTTCTGCTCTCACTCCTATTTTTGCAGACAGCTGGTTACTGAAACCCAAGTCTGTTTCCACAAAAACAGATGATATAAGGTCTTTATAATTTTTACTCACCTCTTCAAAATCCAGTTTCTCGGCTGTATTATTCAGTTCAAAACCACCTCTTAAAGCACTTATTTTATTTATTTTTCTTTCTAAAACAGTTTTGAAATTGATATAATTACCGCTTGTCAGCAACCGGCTATTATCAGATTCTATTTCATTGGTTTCTGTAGAGAAATTAAGATCTGACCGGTTGTAAGAATAGGAAGTCCCTGCATTCAACAGATAGCTGCCAAATTTTTGTCTGAAGGATAAGTTGTGATAGATACTTCCGCCTTTTAACCTTACCAATGCATGATCATATTCGGATTCCAGACTTTCGGAACGTACTCCCATTTTATTACTGTCATACATTCCGTAATATTTGAGAAAACCTCCTGATTTTGTTTTAATTCTGAAATTAAGATCACCGTTAAGACCTTGAGGAGCATCAATAAAATCTGTATTAAAGTTGAATACTTCCTGCATCACACTTAAAAGCGAGTATCCCAAAGTGGCACCATAAGAATGATTTTTATTTTCCGCCAGTTTTTGGAATCCTGCACTAAGAAAGATCGGCGAAATTCCAAAATCATAAGAGCTCTGATCCGGAAGATCCACACTTTCCAACAGCAACGCACCCGACAAAGCCTGTCCGTACAATGCGGAATATCCACCACTGGAAAATATATTTCCTTTAAAAAGTGCCGTATTGAATCTGTCCCTTCCTGCAATCCCCGGAACTGAATTGGAGAAATAGTTATTGATCAAACTTCCGTCCATAAATATTTTAGCTTCTGTTCCTGTTCCTCCACGAATGAACAAACCTTCTGTTTCTCCTACTTTCTGAACCCCGGGAAGATAGTTTAAAGCAGATGAGATCTGTCCGTCTGCTCCTGCTGTTGTATAAATATCAATCGGTGTTAATAATGCTGTTGCTCTTTTTTTATCGCTGGCTTCGATAGATCCGGCTGAAACCACCACCGCATCGATCTCACTTATCTGTTCCTTCAACTCTGCATTGACAGAAATATTCTGATCTTCAATGACAATAGATTTTTCAACCGTTACATATTTATTGTGAGTAAAGGTGAGCACATGATTTCCTTTTTCCGTAGTTTCGAAAGAAAAATTTCCGTTGGCATCTGTAGTGGCACCATCATAAGTATCCTTCAGCGTTACATTGATTTCGCTTACTCCTTTGCTTCTGAAAGTCACCTTTCCGAAGATCTTTATTTGAGAATACGTGAAAATAAAGGACAAAAAAGCGGTCAGAAATAATAATCTTTGGCTCTGCGTTTTCATTGTTATTAATTTGTCTCCAAAATTAAGCTGAAAATTTACATTCTTTACATTTTTCTTCCTGAGCTGTAAAATTCTTTAACTAAACTGTAATCTTTTATTTTGCATAATGCCATATTAAGGAGTAAAGAATCAAAATAACCGAAACTGATGTGAAATTTCTTCACCATTAGCAAAAACAACTGAAATCATAAAGTGGTTCTAAAAATCTTTCATAATTTTATGAGTGTATAAAAAATCACTTAAAATCATTTAAAAATGAAAGTACAAACATTAGCATTATTGGCGGGATGTACGTTATTTGCCATCTCATGTGGAACAACAAATACGTATTCTATCAACGCTAAGAGTGGAACACAAACCGGAGGAACAGCCAAATTTACACAGAAAGGAAGCGAAGTAGCCATGAAACTGGATGTTTCTAATCTTACCCCGGGAATTCATGCTGTACATATCCATGAAAAAGGCGATTGCTCTGCACCGGACGGAACTTCTACAGGAGGACACTGGAATCCGTCTAAAAATGACCACGGAAAATGGGGCGCAGAACATTTTCATATGGGAGATATTGGTAATTTAGTGGCTGACGAAAACGGAAATGCTACTTTGACCTTCAAAACAGATAAATGGTGTCTTGGATGTACAGATGAGTCTAAAAATATTATCGGAAAAGGACTTATCATTCATGCAGCAGCAGATGATTTCCACACTCAACCAACCGGAAATGCTGGCGGAAGAGTGGGTTGTGTAGAGATTAAATAAAATGGTCTTTTAATAAAAGCGCCCCACCGGAAATCC
>JAFAAJ010000277.1 GCA_023426625.1 Bacteroidota bacterium | reverse complement strand
GCAATCCAGATGGATTATGAATATAAGGGAGAAAAATATATCTTAAACCTGATCGATACACCGGGACACGTAGACTTTTCTTATGAGGTTTCCCGTTCTATTGCTGCCTGTGAAGGGGCACTTCTTATTGTAGATGCTGCACAAAGTATTCAGGCTCAGACGATCAGTAATCTTTACCTGGCATTGGAAAATGATCTTACCATCATTCCAATTCTGAATAAAATCGATTTACCTTCTGCCAATCCGGAAGAAGTTACCGATGAGATCATGAATCTTATTGGTTGTGAGTATGAGGATGTATTGAGAGTATCAGGGAAAACAGGAGAAGGAGTTCATAATTTGTTAGAACAAATCGTGGAAAGAATTCCTGCACCGGTAGGAGATCCGGATGCTCCACTTCAGGCATTGATCTTTGATTCCGTATATAACCCTTTCAGAGGTATTGAAGCATACTTTAAAGTAGTGAACGGAAGCATCAAAAAAGGAGAGAAGGTGAAATTCATGGCGACCGGTAAAACCTATGAGGCCGATGAAGTGGGAACATTAAAACTGAAACAGGCTCCTAAAAAAGAAATTTTAACAGGAGATGTGGGATATATTATTTCAGGGATCAAAGATGCGCGAGAAGTAAAAGTAGGAGATACCATTACCTCTCATGAAAATCCCGCAGCTTCACCGATTGAAGGTTTTGAGGAAGTAAAACCAATGGTTTTTGCCGGTATTTATCCGATTGATTCTGAGGATTTTGAAGAACTGAGATTCTCATTGGAAAAATTAAGGTTAAATGATGCTTCTCTGGTTTTTGAACCGGAAAGTTCAGCGGCTCTTGGTTTCGGTTTCCGATGCGGATTCCTGGGAATGCTTCATATGGAAATTGTTCAGGAACGTCTGGACAGAGAGTTCAATATGAACGTGATCACCACAGTTCCGAACGTTTCTTATTTCGGATATTCCAAAAAAGAACCGGATACACCAATCCTTATCAATAACCCTTCTGAAATGATGGATCCATCTATTCTGGACAGGGTAGAAGAACCTTACATCAAGGCATCTATCATCACAAAATCTGATTTTGTAGGGGCTGTAATGACTTTATGTATTGAAAAAAGAGGAGAGATCGTTAACCAAAGTTATTTAACTTCAGACAGGGTAGAACTGATCTTCAATATGCCTTTGGCTGAGGTTGTTTTTGACTTCTACGACAGGTTAAAATCCATTTCAAAGGGATATGCATCATTCGATTATCATCCAATCGGGTTCAGAGCTTCCAAGCTTGTAAAAATGGATATCCTGATCAATGGAGATATGGTAGATGCGCTTTCATCACTGATTCACGATAGCAATGCATACCACATCGGTAAGAAAATGTGTGAAAAGCTTCGTGAGCTGATCCCGAGACAACAGTTCGATATTGCTGTTCAGGCTGCATTGGGAACGAAAGTTATTGCAAGGGAAACCATTAAAGCACTAAGGAAAGACGTTACTGCAAAATGTTACGGAGGGGATATTTCCAGAAAACGTAAACTATTGGAAAAGCAGAAAGAAGGAAAGAAGAAAATGAAGCAGATAGGTAGGGTAGAAGTTCCACAATCCGCATTTATGGCAGTATTAAAGCTAAACGATTAATAAAAAAAAGACCGGTAAATTTTATCGGTCTTTTCTTTTTAAGAAAACGTAATTATTTTCTGGTGAATTTGATCTCCATTGTTTTAATTTCTTTTCCGGTTTTAGGATCTGGACCGAACATTTCCAGTTTTTGCGTATTATCGTCTATAAAAGAATAGATTTCTCTGATATCACAATCTTTACCCGGACGTGTAGGATCTGTCATTTTTCCTTTAAATTCAATGGATTTATTACCAGCATTCCAATCACCTTCCATATACATAACTCCGGTTCCCATATTGTCTATCCATGTGCTTACAAACTTTTTCTTGCTGTTATCATAGCCTGTTGTGCTTATTCCTCCAAAAGGCATACCCATAAAATTACCTTTGTGTTCACTGATCTGATAACGTCCATCCAAAACCATTTTATTTGAGCATTCAGAAGTGCTCTTCATCGGTTCACCCCCTTCTTCCATCCACATTGTGGTTTCTCCTGTCCAGTTTCCGTCAGATTTCGCCAACATTTTGTGCATATCTCCAGGAGTGGCAAAATCCATCCATGCTTTAGTTGCGGTGGCAGAATCTACCGGTTTCCATTCGGAACTTGCTGTTGCAGAATCTGTTGTGTCAGTCGTTTTGGTAGCATCAGTTTTTCCTTTTTCACAGGCAATCAGTAGAAAAACAGTACCAAAAGCCAATAGTAAATTTTTCATAATCGTTTAATTTTAAGTTGTTTATAAATGTAGTAAAATTTATTTTTATTGAAATGGAAATATTTAATAGCGTTCAATTGAATTCTAAATTGTAATTTTCACCGAAAGAGAATTAAGAAAATGAAAAAACTCACCATATTAAGCGGAGCCGGAATCAGTGCCGAAAGTGGAATAAAGACCTTTAGAGACAGTGATGGGCTTTGGGAAAACCATGATGTAACCGAGGTGGCAAGTCCGGATGGCTGGAGAAAAAACAGAGAATTGGTATTGGAGTTTTATAACCAAAGGCGCCGTCAACTTCATGAAGTACAACCCAATGATGCTCATAAATTATTAGTTGAGCTGGAAAAATATTTCGAAGTACAGATTATTACCCAAAATATTGATGATCTTCACGAAAGAGCTGGTTCTTCCAATGTTTTGCATTTGCATGGAGAACTCTACAAATCCTGTTCATGCAATAATAAAAGTCTGGTTTACGAACAGAAAGGCGATATAAAAATTGGTGATAAAGCAGAAGATGGGGCACAACTCAGGCCATTTATTGTATGGTTTGGAGAAGATGTCCCTATGATGACAGAAGCCATGAAAATAACAAGAGAAGCAGATATTTTCCTGGTAATTGGAACGTCCTTACAAGTGTATCCCGCTGCAGGATTATTACAGGATATCAAAGATGACTGTTTATTGGTTGTGATTAATCCTGACGATAGCATGAGCTTTGGAAAACGGGCGGTAGTGATAAATGAAACAGCAACGAGAGGAATGAAGCTGTTATTTGATAAACTGGTAAATATGGCGTAACATGAACGAAGCAGAGAAGAATTAATAAGTTAATTGTCTGATAATGAATTAAAAATACCGTATTTTTCACCTCCCGATTTGTGCTTTTCCCTGATTGGTTTTTAGTTTATTGATACTAGTTTTGTTGTGTAATAACCATAAAATCAATCGATCATGGCAACTAAAAAGCATTTTTTCATTTCATTGGAAGGCGTGGATCTTACTGATGAACAATTAAAAAGCATCGACAAAGGAATTCAGAATGTTGTGCTTTCAGAACTTTCAAAAATTGATAACAGTCAATCTTTTGCAGCACAAAGAGATTTCAGAGGACTTACCAAGCCATTAAGAATTAAAGACTGGTTTCCTTGGGGAATCATTATCTTCAAACCGGGAGTAGATATTCAGTCCCAGATTAAAGATATACAGTCTCAAATCAAAGGTTATGGAGGCTGATTTACATTTAAAAAAGATGTGTCCCAGTTATATCGGAAAAGCGGGGGCACAGCTTTTTGGAGTCGTCAATAAGGACGGGAAGGTACGGTTCATTACACCTCTCACCGTAACCGAAGAGTTTTTGGAACTTAATAAAGGTAAAAGCAGTCTTGAACAAAGATTCCGTTTTACAGGGAAATGCGTGGAAAAAGGATGTGCACAATGGAATAATGAAGAATCTAGATGTTCCTTGTCCCGAAAGGTACAGGACTTGGATCTTAAAAACAGGACTAGGGAATTAGCATATTGCCCGATCAGATCACAATGCCGATGGTTTCATCAGGATGGAAACGTAGCCTGTTTTTCCTGCAATGAAGTCACCCGGAATATGGAGGAACTACTATTACAGATGGATAAATAATAAAGGTGTGATACATTTGTCACACCTTTATTTTTATATAATGGCTATTTTGGTAAACCTCTTTTCAGAGCCTGTTCGGCTCTTTTGATAGCTATTTTTTCTTTCCAGTCCATATATTTCTTCTTAAAATTGGCCTTCATAATATCATCAAACTTACGCTGTACTGTAAGATTCCATAAAGAATGCGCCTTTACGGCCCACGACTTGTCCCATGCTCTTAAAGAAATAGAAAAACTTCCGTCAAGATATTTCATCCAATGCCACCAACCGGTAGGCATGAATAATGTATCGCCATGCTCAAGGAAACATTCGATTCCCTCTACACCGTCCAATGCAGGGAATTTGGTAAAATCAGGATTTTCAATATCATAATCTTCCAAAGCATACGTTGCATACGGAATTTGATACAATCTTTCTTTCCACTTGTAATCGAAAAGGAGAATATGTTTTCTTCCATTGAAGTGCGTGTGGAAAATGTGCGCCATATCAATATCAAAATGAAGGAAGGTTACAGAACCTTTTCCTCCAAAGAACATATTGGGATATTTATCCAAAAAGCCACCCATAAGATCCTTAGGAGAGATGTAGTCTTCTAATAATTTAGGAGCGTATTTAATGGGGTCAAAAAGGAAAATTCTCAGATCGGTAGGTTCTCTTTTAATAAGATCTATATAATCCGCGAACTTCATTTTGGCAGCAGAAGCATTGATGGGAGCAGCCGGATCCGCTTTCGAACTGTCGTATAACGGAACTTCCACATCCCCTACTACTTCCTTCATGTATTCCATTGTCCATTTCTGATAAGCAGGCCATTTTCTTGCCATATTCTTAATGACAACGGGCCTTCTCGGCTTAAGATATTTTTCGTAGAATTCCTCTTTACTAATATCATCTACAATATCTATAGGCTTTAAATTAATTCCCATTTTATAAAATTTATGTTACAAAATTATTAAATAAATATTTATGAAGTGATGATTAAGTTTTTTTTAATCTATGATTCAAATCAATAATTTCAAATACTTGTGCTAAATCAATTATGAAATTTCTGTTGAAAAAACAGAATACATTGAAAAAATATTACAAGATGAACCACAAAAACATTGAAATAAAGATTTACATATATATGCCGGGTAAGTTTTGATAGTATCCAATATCTGAACCTGGTTTATTTTTTATTTTAAAATGATTATAAAAGTTCAAAAAATCGATGACTAATTGTAAAAATGATTAATATTTTTTTCTGAAAATAAATTGTAACTTTTTGAATTTCTGAGGTGTTACATTGTAAAATAATTCCTAAGTTTGTGATATGACACAAATGAGAAATCGCAAAAACATTTTGCGGCATTCTGCTGTATGATGTGTTTCTCTTTAAGTCGTAAATGATGCATCATTCTGATCAGGAAACCTATTCTAGACGAGGTATCCCGGATCGGGAAATTATTTACTAACCTTAAAAATTATTTTAAAATGAAAAAACTTTTAATTTTAGGCTGTACAGGTCTTTCTCTTTTTTCCTTTGCTGTTTTTAACGTAACATGGACAACAACTTGTGGAACAACCCAAAGTGCAAGCTTTCCGGATAATTATTCAGCTGACCAAGTAAAAACTTATATGCAGTATAATAATTATTATGAATGTGGGGTGTATGTACCAAAGTCTAATATCATATTAATAGATCTTAATCCTTCATAAAAATTAAAATTAATAACAAGCAAGATAGAAATCTAGATTTCTATCTTGCTTTAATAAGAATAAGATGAAAAATTTAAATATAATGCTGCTATTTTGTCTTACTTTTTTTTATAAAATTTCAGGACAAAATATAATTATACAAGGTGAATTTATAGGACATTATAAAGGAACAATGAAACTAGGGGAGAACAATGAGAAAAAAGAAGAGTTCACATTTATTTTTAATAAAAGTTCATCTTATTTTGTTTCAAATTCTAATTTTCAATTTGAGAACACGGGTGATTTTGGCATTGGGAGCTATTTTCCAGAAAGATTTATTTTTAATGATAATGAATATAATATAAGTGGAAAATATGTAGAGACGATGATCTCATATAATGAAAAAGTAACATTTAAATGGAAAATTCAAAATGAAAGAAAAATCATTCATGGAGTAAATTGCCAATTAGCAACAGCAAATAAATATGGGAGAACATGGGCAGCTTACTTTGCGAAAGAGTATCCTTTTCCTTTCGGTCCGGCTAAATTTGGTGGTTTACCTGGATTAATTTTTGAGGTTTCAGATTCTGAAGGAGAATACAAATTTGTTATTGAAGATCTTAAGAAACAGAATAATTCAGTAAAGGTAAATTTGAGCAACTATAAACAACTTTCCAAACAGGATTATTTAAAGGCTAGGAATAATTCTGAATTTTCCATAGCAAGTTTCCCTGGTTTGCCGATTAGTCAAAGTAAAGAATTTGAAAAAAGGCTGGAAAAGTTAAAAAAAATGAACAATAATCCTCTTGAAAGAAAACCTTTCGAATAATCTAGGAATAACTTAAGCATATTACTTTTTTAAATTTTTATAAGCTCTCCTAGTTAAAACTGAGGAGTTTGCCTTGTAATTGTTGATATTATCAAAAAGATCAAGTCTTAACTTTAAAAATCTCAATCAAATTTTGGAATGTTTTTACAAAAAGGACTAAACAGAAAGAGAAGAAAAATATAACTATTTTTATAGTGAATCGGTGTAAGGTTTAACTTTTGCCAATAAAGTATATCTCTATAGAGTGTAACAAATAACAGGAACATCCAACTAATAAGCTAAATAATAAATTATGAAAAAGAACATTTCTGTTTTCCTGATGATTTTTTTCTCTGTGCTCACTTTTGCACAAAAGACAGTTTCGGGAAAAATTACAGATGAAGACGGAGTAGCTATTCCGAGTGCAAGTGTAACCATTGAAGAGCCTGGAAAAGATGCAATTTTGGCTTATGGGATCACAAACTCTAAAGGAGAATACAAAGTTACCTTCACTTCTTCTGAATCAAACGTAGATCTTAAAGTGAAAGCTTTCAATCATAAATCCATTACAAAACAAATCAGTAATACTGATCAGACCCTGAGCTTTAGTATGCCATCTGAAGCAACGGAAATAAAAGAAGTTCAGCTTAAAACAAAACTGATCACAGCCAGAGGTGACACCATTTCGTATGACCTTAAAGCATTTGACAGTAAAAACGACAGAACGCTTGCCGACGTAATGAAAAAAATTCCGGGTATTGAAGTAAATGCCGACGGAAGTATCCTTTATCAGGGAAATGCAATCAACAAATTCTATGTAAACGGTAAAGACCTCATGGAAGGAGGATATGGAACGATCAACAATTCCCTTCCTAAAGACGCGGTACAAAAAGTTGAGGTTCTTGAAAATCACCAGCCGGTAAAAATACTTCAGGATAAAGTTCCTTCCGATCAGGCAGCCATCAATATCAAGCTGAAAAATTCCGTTACAATGACGGGTAGAGGCGAAGTAGGTTCCGGTTTCGGAGAACCTTGGCTTTGGAATGTAAAGTTAACACCTATGTTCTTCGGGCAAAAAAGCCAATGGGTCGTAAACTATAAGACCAATAATATGGGAGAGCAGGTGGAAAATGAAGGAAATATCCTTGCTTTCGGAAGTTCTTGGGAAGGAAGAAGAATAAATGCTTCACAGAATAGATGGCTGAATGTGGAAAACGCAAGTACACCTAATTTGCCGGTAAAAAGGTATTTGATGAATAATGTACATTATTTATCTGCTAATTATCTTACTAATATTGATAAGAAAAAAGAGTGGGAACTTAAAGCTAATGCAAACTATACGAATAATGCGGTAGAAAGAGAATCCTACAATGAACAAAATGATTATCAACAGAATACACAGTATAAAACTAATATCCGCAATAATTTTTATACTGATAAAGCAAAGGCAGAATTAATATTCACAAAAAATGCTAAAAAAGGATTTTTTAAAAATACAACCTCTTTTAGCCAGTTTTGGAACGCAGACAGAGCAACTACAGATATTACAGACAGATTTGGAAGTAGACAGGGAAATGAAGATGTACAATCACCTACAACCTCTTTTCAAAATTCTTTGAGTACTATTTTGCCTTGGAAAGAAAAAATGATCAATGTAAAGTCGTTTTTAAACTATCAGGATGATCATCAGTCTTTGGACATTAACCCTTCATCTTATATTAAAATTCCCACATCTTATAATCCAACAACAGGGCAATATACATTCTTTGATTTTCAGGATGCAAATACCGTCCGTCAAAATTTTAATATGAAAACATTCCAGGCTTCGCATTCAGCCAATATTAGTTTTACAACAAAAGGATGGACATTTACACCGGAAGTGGGACTAGATTATTCAACAAATAAAATGGATTCCGAATTATTGGGACTTACAGATTCAGGAACAATAGGGTATGGAAACAGCTATGTCAATAATATTAAATACACCAATACTACACCATATGCAGCAGTAGGAATTAATTATAAAACAGAAGCATGGATGTTGTTTGCGCAAATGCCGGTGAATTTTAATAATATCACAGCGAGTGATGATGAGAGAGGAGTTTCAAAATCATTAAATAAAGTAACCTTTGAACCCAGTGCTTTTGTTCAATATTCTTTTGCTTCATTCTGGAAAGCAAGCTTAAATGGTAATATCAATAATAATTTTGGAGATATTAGTGATATGTATGCGGGAAATATTCTTTCAAATCCAGGGAGTTTGAGTTCCATGTCACCACAGAATCCCATCAATGAAATTAACTCAAAGTCTGCAGGTGCGGGATTAGAATATAGAAACCCACTCAATAATATTTTCTTTAATATAAGATACAGATACAGTTATGCGAAAAGAAATCTTACGGCAAACGTACTGAATCAAGGAACAGGAGCGTCTACAATTATTTATGAATTGCAGGATAATACCAATACATCCAATACTTACAGTGCTGAAATTGGAAAGTATTTCCCTAAATTTAAATCTAATGTTTCCCTGAATTATAGAAATACAGAATCAGAGTCATTCCAAAAAAGAAACGGAATAGGATTCGAGAATACTTCAGTAAACCAAAATATCGGAATGAAATTCAATAATACCTTCTTTAGCTGGATGAGCTTGGATTATAATTTTACATATTCTTGGAATACAAGAAACAGTATAACAGGAACAGATTTTACTACAAATGGATATAATCATAACCTGAACTTGTTCCTATATCCTATGGAAAATCATACATTTGGTTTCTATTGGGATCAGGTAAATTCAGGAAATGAAATGGAAACTTACAAAAATCCATTCTTTGATGTATCTTACCAATTCTCATGGTCTAAAAAGAAAATTGATTTTGAAGTTAAATGGATGAATATTGCTAATAGAAAGCTATTTGAAACCTATACGGTAGATGCGTTTACAGATAGCTACACAAGATATCAGCTCCGTCCTAGTCAGGTGATGCTTACTGTAAAATTCAACTTTAAATAAAATTAAAACCAATCTCATTGAGGTTGGTTTTTTTATTGATAATACCAAAAGTAAGAAAGGACAGATAAATTTCTCTCAAAAAACTGTAACAAAATCACCAGATCAATAACTAATTATATAAACAGATTTAAAATGAAAAACCTCTTTTCAGTCTTATTTATTGCTCTTTTTGTCTTTTCCAATGCACAAGACAAAGAAACGAAAGAAACTGCAAACCGTTTCTTTTACGAACTGACATATTCGCCAAATAAAGATTCTTTGGAGAAAAAAAATCAGGAAATGATGATTTTGGATATTACAAAAGACAAATCAATTTATAGAGATTATCTTGCTGTTTCCCAAGATTCAATTTTAAAAGTTGAAGTTGAAGCAATGCAGAAATCAGGAGTTTTCAAAGACTTGTCAAAAATGGTGAAGCAGCCAAAGTTTTCGCATATTGTTACCAAAACATATCCGTCAATGGATGTTTTTTATGCGGATTATATTCTTCAGGATAAGGTAAGCTATAAAGACGAAACTCCATTGGTTTGGAAAATTTCCAGTGAAAAAGCAAAAATAGGGACCTATGATACACAGAAAGCTACAACTTCTTTTGGCGGAAGAAATTGGACTGCCTGGTTCACTACAGAGCTTCCTTTTCAGGATGGACCTTATAAATTTAAAGGATTACCCGGTCTGATAGTAAAAGTTGAAGACGATGCTAAAAATTACTCATGGGAATTAAAAGGAAATAAAAAAATAGCAGACTATAATCCAGAGAGTTATTCAGAAAAACTGATGAAGCAGTTTGGGCAGGGAAGAAATAATTTGGAAGTTGATAGAGAGAAATTTGAAAAAATGTATGCTGCATACAAAAAAGATCCGTTTGGTAGCATAAGAACGCAATTATCTCAAATTCCAGCTGACGCAAAAATGCCGGACGGAACACCAATGTCACAAATGATGAAAGAGGCAGAGGAAAGAATGAAAAAATACTTGAGTGAAAATAATAATTCTATTGAGATTCTTAATACAACATCATCTAAAAAGAAAAAATAGCATTCATATCAACTAAATTATATTGATAAACCCAAATGGATCAGTCTATTTGGGTTTGTTTTTTAAATCGAAATATTATTTAGATTAAATTTAAATAGCGTATATTTGCATCACAAAAAACAGGCTTTGAAAGAAAAGGATTTACATAAATTAAGCGACTTTCCGAAAAACATGGCGGGGAAGATCCTTGGATATGATAATGATCACCTAAAGATGCCTAATAAGATCATAGAAATGGGGCTTTTGCCGGAAACCATTTTCAGAATATTATATCAGGCTCCTTTTGGCGGACCTATGTACGTAGAATTTGGAGAAGAAAAAAGCCGAATTGCCCTTCGGGAAGAAGAGGGCGATTTTATCATTGTTGAAGAATTGAATTGATGCAGGAAATCAAGAAAAAAAAGGTACTTTTAGTCGGGAACCCCAACGTAGGAAAATCAACAGTTTTTAATATACTTTGCAACAAAAAGCAGAAAACTGGAAACTATGCCGGAGTTACCGTGGCAAGTCATTCCGGAAACTATATCTATAAGAATGAGGAGGTTGAGGTAATAGATCTTCCTGGCTCCTACAGCATTTATCCCAGTTCCGAAGATGAGGCGATATTTTCTAAATTCCTTATTGAAGAACAGGAAAACTATTCAGGGGTGATCTATATCCTGGAAGCATTAAGTCTGAAAAGAGGCTTGCTTCTGTTCCAGCAGATCCAGGATCTGGGAATTCCCATGATTTTGATTGTTAATCAGATCGATCAGGCAGAAAGAAGAGGAATTAATATTGATATTCAGAAATTTTCCGAAGTTACAGGAATTAAGATTATCCGTACCAATGCGAAAGAACAGCTCGGAATAGATGAGATCAGAGAAGCTGTTTTCAATAATGAATTTGTAAGGACAGATGAAATTTCTTTTGAAATACCTGTCGAGCATAAAGATTTCCTTGAGAAATTTGCCGCTCACAAAGGCATAAATAACTCTTACAGCGCATGGATGGCTCTGTCTTCTGGGGTAGATCTTGGGAAAATAGAACCTCTTGAGACCTTATTGAACGAACCAGATGCCAAAAGTTTGGTTCCTAAAAGACTGCAGGTTCAGGAAACCGTGAGAAGATATCAGAACGTTGACAAAATGTTGACTGATGTGATCTCTAAAAAACCACAGTTTAAAGAACTTCTTACAGAAAAACTGGATAAGATCCTTGTACATAAGTTCTGGGGATACGTTGTTTTTCTTATGATTTTGCTGATCATTTTCCAAAGTGTTTTCTTTCTGGCAGAATATCCGATGAATTGGATTGAGGAATTTTTCTCCTGGCTTTCCGGCTTTACAGGAGAACACTTACCGGAAGGACCAGTTAATTCTCTAATTTCCAATGGAATAATTCCGGGGATTGGAGGAATTGTAGTTTTTGCTCCACAGATCGGAATTCTCTTATATTTCTTGTATCTGTTAGAAGATTCAGGATACATGGCAAGAGTTATTTTCCTGATGGATAGGTTCTTACGGCCGTTCGGATTGAATGGAAAAAGTATTGTTCCGTTGGTTTCAGGAACAGCATGTGCAATTCCGGCAGTAATTTCAACCAGAAATATTGAAAACCTAAAAGAACGATTGCTTACCATATTAGTAACGCCTTTCATGACGTGTTCTGCAAGGCTTCCGGTTTACAGTATCATCATCGGATTGATCATTTCAGAAGGAAGTTTTTTAGGAATTCAATATAAAGCTTTGGTATTGTTGGGGATGTATCTGCTAGGTTTCCTTACAGCGCTGATTTCCGCGGCTATACTGAAAAGATTTATTCAAAACAAAGGAAAAACATATTTGGTAATGGACTTACCGGCTTACAAAAAGCCATTATTTGGATATGATTTTAGAATGGTGTTGGGAAAAGTATGGGATTTCATTACAGGAGCGGGAAAAATAATCTTCATTGTAAGTATCATTATTTGGTTCCTGAGCTATTTTGGTCCGAAACAAAAACCTAATGAATTGGTCGCCACCAATGTTGAGCTTGACCATTCCTACCTTGCTAAAATGGGTAAAGGTATAGAACCGGTCATTGCCCCGCTTGGATACGATTGGAAAATGGGAGTTGGAATTATCACGAGTTTTGTTGCGCGTGAAGTTTTTGTAGGAACAATGTCTACACTTTACAGTTTAGATGATGAAGCTCCCGAAGGAAAAGTAATTGACAAAATGAGGAATGATGTAAAACTAAACGGTGAAAAGGTTTTCAACTTTGCAACAGGAGTGTCGGTACTTTTATTTTATGCATTTGCAATGCAGTGTGTTTCCACACTTGCAGTAGTTTATAGAGAAACCAAAAGCTGGAAATGGACCAGTTTTCAGGTTGTGATGATGACTGGTTTGGCCTATTTTGTGTCCATGTTAGCATATCAAATTTTAAAATAATGAGCTCTTCATTGATTTTTCAGTACATTATTGTTTTACTTATCGTTGCTTTTGCCTGCTATTCTCTGTTCAGGATTATCAGAAAAAGTTTTGCGACTAAGAAATTCAATTCCAAAAGATCGGGTTGTGATAAAGACTGCGGTTGTTCATAACTTTCTTATAGGGAAATAACAAATAATATCTAATTTTGCTTAGTTTTTAAAAGAAAGAAAAATTAGATTAAACTCATAAACACTCACAATGTCACTAATAAAAAGTATTTCAGGGATCAGAGGAACGATCGGAGGGAAAGTGAATGATAATTTAACTCCACTGGATGTGGTGAAATTTGCTTCTGCATTCGGAACCTGGCTTCAGAACAATAAAAATAAAAAGGACTTAACTTTGATCATTGGACGTGATGCAAGAATTTCAGGCTCAATGGTTAATTCTTTAGTTACAGCAACTTTACAGGGATTAGGAATCAATGTTATCGATTTAGGATTATCTACAACGCCTACCGTTGAGGTAATGGTTCCTGAACTGAATGCAGATGGTGGAATTATCCTTACAGCATCACACAATCCTAAGCAATGGAATGCTCTTAAGCTTTTAAATGAAAAAGGAGAATTCATCAATGGAGAAAACGGAGCAGAAGTTTTGGCTTTGGCTGAAAGCGAAGATTTCAACTATGCAGAGGTAGATGATTTAGGAAAATATGAAACCAGGGATGATGCTTTTGATATTCATATCCAGAAGATTCTTGATCTGCCAATGGTAGATGTAGACGCAATTAAAGCTAAAAAATTTAAAGTGGTTCTGGATGCCGTGAACTCTACTGGAGGAATTGCAATTCCGATGCTGCTTGATAAATTAGGCTGTGAAACCGTAAAATTATACTGTGAACCCAACGGACATTTCCCACACAATCCTGAACCGTTAAAAGAACATTTAGGAGATATTTGTGAACTGGTGAAGAAAGAAAATGCAGATTTTGGTGTAGTTGTGGATCCGGATGTGGACAGATTGGCTTTGATCGATGAAAAAGGTGAAATGTTCGGGGAAGAATATACTTTGGTTGCCATTGCAGATTATTTGCTGAAAAATAAGAACGGAGTGGCTATTTCCAATCTTTCTTCAAGCCGAGCCTTGAGAGACGTTGCCCATTCCCACAACTCAGAGTATTTTGCAAGTGCCGTAGGAGAAGTGAATGTTGTTACTTTAATGAAAGAAAAAAATGCGGTAATAGGAGGAGAAGGAAACGGAGGAATTATCTATCCGGACCTGCACTACGGAAGAGATTCTTTAGTAGGAGTTGCTTTATTTTTAACGCATTTGGCAAAAGAAAATAAAACCGTTTCGGAACTCAGAGCAGGATATCCAAGTTACTTTATGGGTAAAAAGAAAATTGAACTTACTCCGGAAATTAATGTGGATGAACTTTTAACTAAAATGGAAAAAGAGTATCAAAATGAAGAGGTTTCTACCGTGGACGGTGTAAAAATAGATTTTGAAAATAATTGGGTTCATCTTCGTAAGTCGAATACAGAACCGATTATCAGAATTTATACAGAGGCTAAATCTCAGGAAGAGGCCGATCAATTAGGTGATGAAATGATCGCTAAAATTAATAGTCTGATCTAAAATTTTAACATCAGTTTCATCATTTTTAAAAATATTATTTATTAACTTTATAGTACTAAGATTTCAGAACCGAGGATTTGTATATCTCATATCTCTAGTCTTAAATCTTAAACTTGTTTATATTGGAAGAGTATTTTGGAAATGAACTTGTAAAAAAGTTCGAGGAAATGATGGAAAACCATGATGAATTCTACTTCGATACAGAAGAACTGGAAGAC
>JAFAAJ010000145.1 GCA_023426625.1 Bacteroidota bacterium | reverse complement strand
ACCTATTTACGACAGCATGTTTAAAAGTGTAACCCTTGAAAACAAAACAGTTGCAACCAACGGAATTACAGAAAAAAGAACTGCAAAAATTCACGATAAAATAGCGACAGACAGCTTAATTACTTTCCATAAAGAAACAGTTTACACTGATGGAACTTTAATTAAAAAAGACAGCGTTGTTCACTGGTCTCCAAACGGAACTGTGATAAAAGATGGAAAAGCTGAAGAATCCAAAGTTTCCCAAAGCGTAACACTTGCCGATAATACAAAATGGTATTTAGTATTTTTAGTATTCATTCAGGTAATTTTTGTAACGATGGTTTACGGTCCTATTGCGGCATTTTTGGTAGAAATGTTCCCTGTAAGAATCCGTTACACCTCTATGTCTTTACCTTACCACATCGGAAACGGAGTATTTGGAGGTCTTCTTCCGGCTGTTGCTACCTATCTGGTAACCACAGGAAAAGAAGCAGGACACGCAACATGGTACCTTGAGGGACTTTGGTATCCGATCGGAGTTGCCGCCGTCTGTTTAGTCATCGGATTGTTTTATATTAAAAATAAGAACAATAACATTCACGATTAAGCACTGAATCAATCAATTTTTTATTAATTTTAAAACTATTAAAATGGATCTACTAAAAAAAATATTAGGCATTCTTTGGATCGTGGTAGCTTTGGTTGTAGGATATTTTGGAATTACCGTAATGGGAATCCCTAAAATAGCCTCCGGAAAACAAGAGGATCTGGTATTCGGGATCATTATTCTGTTTGTATTAATGCCGATTATCTCAGGCGGAATGGCGATTTTCGGATATTATTCTTTGAAAGGCGAATATTCTGAAAACAAAATTTAAACCAAATAAGACCGTAGTAATTGGCGGATAAAACCTGTCCGTCAATTATCTTTATAAGTTATGAAAAAAAGGCACGAACAAAAATTAATCATTCTAAGCATAGGGCTTTTAATAGCTTTCAGTATTCCTGTTTCGTTGTTATTCAATAATGAAAAGGAACTTTTTGGGTATCCTATGATCTTAGTTTACATTTTCGCTGTCTGGATGATTTCCATCATTATATCTTTTGTAATCATAAAAAAATATGATGAATAGTTTTGCGTTATTTACGGTAGTATTGTTTTATCTGGCACTTTTGTTCTTAGTTGCTCATCTGGCGGAGAAGAAAAAGAGTAAGCTATGGATAAATAATCCGTATATCTACGCTTTATCTTTAGCTGTATACTGTACAGCATGGACTTATTACGGAAGTATTGGTGTTGCCGCAACCAGTGGATTGAGTTATCTTCCGATCTATGTAGGTCCTATCATCATTATTCCGGCATGGATCTACATCAATACCCGAATTGTACGAATCTCCAGGGTAAATAAAATCAGTAGTTTAGCAGATTTCATTTCTTTACGATACGGAAACAGCAGAAGTCTGAGCGCTATTATTACAGTGGTATGTCTTTTAGCTATTGTTCCGTATATCGGATTGCAGATAAAAGCTATTTCGGAAACCTTTCACATTGTTACGGAAACGTCAATTTCAAAAAATATTTTAACGGATAATGCGACATTTGTTGTGGTATTAATTGCTTTATTTTCATCTTATTACGGAACCAAATATGTAGATGCTTCGGAAAAGCGATTGGGAATTATTTCTGCCATTGCATTAGAAAGTTTTTTAAAGCTGTTCTTCATTATTATTCTGGGATTATTTGTTATTTATTTTGTTTTTGACGGATTCTCAGATATTTATGAAAGTGCAAGTAAATTTGAAGATTTCAAACAGAAAAATACGTTCAACGGAATTGAAGGCGCTCTTAACTGGGGAATTTTGTGCATGATCTCAGCTACAGCAATCTGCATTCTTCCGAGACAATTTCATACTGCCATTGTAGAAAACAGGCAGGAAAAACACATCAAAACGGCTATTTGGTTTTTTCCACTTTATTTATTGATTTTCACAGTATTTATTTTCCCTATTGCTTGGGGAGGAAGACTGATTTTTGATGGACAGAATATAAATCCCGAGTTCTACTCTATTTTGATTCCTCAGTATTTTGATAATACATTGATCACAGTTTTAGTTTTCTTGGGTGGATTGAGTTCCTGCATTTCCATGATCATTATTTCAGCAATCACTTTATCCATCATGCTCTCTAACAACCTGATCATTCCTTACGGATTACTTGGAAAGTTAAAATCCGAACATGCAACCCAAAACACCAAACTGATCACCAATATCAGGAAATTCAGCATTTTCGCTTTGATTATCATGGCATTTGTTTTTTATAAATATTTCATATTAAAAACATCGCTGGATTCTGTGGGATTGATCTCTTTCACGGTTATTGCACAATTGGCACCTGCATTTTTCGGAGCTATTTTCTGGAGAAGAGGAAGCTACAAAGGTGCGGTTACAGGACTTATTGCCGGATTGATTATCTGCTATTTCGGATTGATCATTCCGCAATACTATTTCTCATACAACCAGGAGTTCAAAGGTGTTTTAAGAGATCTATACCATATTTTCGACTTCTTTTCGATACCATATCTGGACAGGATTCCTCAGATATTTTTCTGGTCTATATTAGTGAATGCAGGATTATTCAGCATTGTTTCCGTAAGCAGCAAAGGAGATTACCGGGAAAGGAATTTTGCAGAGCTGTATGTGGATATAGACAAATACATTCAGAACCTTGAAAACGCATTCATCTGGAGAGGAACCGCTTATGTTTCGGATATAAAAAATATCCTTGAACGCTTTCTGGGTAAGGAAAAAACCGAGCAGGCCCTGAGAATCTTCAATTTAAAATATAATATTGAATCCAATGCAGAAACCGCAGACTCAAGATTTATCAAATTCTCTGAAAATCTTCTGGCGGGAAGAATAGGAACCGCTTCTGCTAAAATTTTAATTGAAGGCGTAACCAAAGAAGATAAAATTTCGTTAAAGGAAGTTCTGAATATTTTAGAAGAATCCAAAGAAAATATTACCCTCAATAAAAAACTTACTGAGCAATCTGCAGAATTAAAACAACTTTCGGATGATTTGAGAAACGCAAATGAAAGTTTGATCATCAAAGACCGACAAAAAGACGATTTTCTGGATTCTGTTGCCCATGAATTGAGGACTCCGATCACAGCGATCCGTTCCGCAGGAGAAATTCTGGCGGATGATGACGATATTCCTTTAGAAATAAAAAAAGAATTTTTAAACAACATCATTACAGAATCAGACAGATTAAGCGAAATCATCAACGACATCCTTTATCTGGATAAATTAGAACACGGTGAAATCGCTTTAAACATCCAGCAAAATAATATTATTGACACGTATAAAAAAGCATTGAACCCAATCTTACACCTGATTCAGCAAAAGAACATTCATTTAAGCGAAGTAAATCTTCTGAACAGATTTTTATTCAATTATGATGAAGCAAGAATGATCCAGCTTTTTCAGAACATTTTAGGAAATGCCTTAAAATTCACAGATGAACAAGGGACAATACAGACTAAACTTTTAGAAAAAGAAGATCAATTAATTATTACCATATTCAATACCGGTAAACACATTCCCGAAGAAGATCTGGAAATGATTTTTGATAAATTTTACCAGTCGAGGAATCAAAATATTTTAAAACCTACAGGAAGCGGACTTGGACTTGCCATTTCAAAGAAAATCGTTCAGGCTCAAGGCGGAACCATAAAAGCTGAAAACAGCGGACTTGGCGTAACATTCACCATTTCCTTACCTATTAAAAATGAAGTTGAACAAAATCAGAAAACCGTATGAAAAAGATAATCATTGCAGATGACGAACATAAAATTCTAATGTCGTTGGAATACAGTTTCAAAAAAAACGGCTACGATGTATATATAGCAAGAGACGGAACCGAAGTTCTGGAATTTCTGAAAACAATGATCCCCGATGTGATTTTACTGGATATCATGATGCCCAATCTTGATGGTTACAGCACACTCGATATCATTA
>JAFAAJ010000133.1 GCA_023426625.1 Bacteroidota bacterium | reverse complement strand
CTCTATTTCCGTAAATGAAAATATGGAACCGGCAACTATTTCTTCGCCTCTACCCGAGGTTTCTCCTGAAAATGTAGGAAAATATCTTGCCAAAAGCAGCGATACTTTATATGTTACCAACTTCTTTGCAACGTGGTGTGGTCCATGTATGAGAGAAATCCCCCATTTTAAGAATAAAATGCAGGAACTGAAAGGAAAACCAGTAAAATTCACGTTTATAAGCCTAGATAACAAAGCAGACTGGGACGGAGCTGTAAAAAGATTTGGAGAAGAAAATAACCTTTCAGAACATATTGTTTTACTGGACGGACAAAAACTGGATCAGAACTTTTTTAAGAATAACTTCAAGCAGTGGGACGGTGGTTCGATTCCTTTCACTTACCTAAAAAAAGGAGATAAAACAGATGAGGTTGTAGGAATGATGACAGAAGATATGCTGAATTCTAAAATCGATTCTTTTCTAAAATAATTTACAGAATTCTTTCTGATAATGTCACAAAAATTCAGGATCCTATGTTTGGTATTTCTGGTCGCTATCATCTTTACTGCGATCATTAATCTGAACACAGGATTTTTAAGCTTAAATTTTCAGGATTTCTTTCAGGATTCTGCCAACAGCCAGATCGCGGAGATTCGGATCAATCGGGTTTTAGCAATGCTTTTAGCCGGGATTTCCATTCCTACTTCAGGTTTCCTGATGCAGGAATATTTCCAGAATCCGTTAGCAGGACCGGATATTTTAGGAATTACTTCTGTGGCCAGTTTATCTGTTGCATTTTACATTCTTTTGTCTGCCCATATTTTTCTTCCTGAATTTCTGCAAAACAGTTTCCTGAGCTTATCCGCAATCATCGGAAGTTTATCTCTTATGTTGGTTTTGATATCCATGTCCAATAAATTTCAGGATAAATCTTATCTCATCATTTTCGGGTTTCTGGTTTCTGCTTTTGCGGGAGCTATTGTCTCATTATTACAGTTATATGCTGAAAATCAGAGCTTAAAAAACTATATTTTATGGTCTTTTGGAGCTAATAATATGGTAACGAGGGGGCAGATCGGTGTTTTATCTGCATTGGTTCTTATTGGATTATTCATTTGTTTTAAGACGATCAAGCCACTTATAGGAAACTCTTTAGGGAATTCGTATGCACAAAGTTTAGGCGTGAATTTACAGCATTTAAAGATACTGATCATTGTTGCTTCTTCCCTGCTTTCAGCTTCTGTTACCGCTTTTTTAGGACCTATTTTATTTATTGGAATTATTGTTCCCCATTTTTGCAGGCTTATCTACAATCCGGCAAAACTCTGGCAGCAATGGATCCTGAATATGTTTCTGGGAATGCTGATCATGCTTTTGTTTTCCATTGTTGCTGAAAAAACGATGATTCCTTTAAATGTAATAAGCTCTGTGTTTGGGATTCCGGTGATCCTGATGATGCTTTTGAGACAGAATAAAGTTTAACTTTAAGGATTAGGAATCATAAATATAAACCATTCATAAACTAATAGAATGCACCTACAGATCAAGAAAACAAACATCGGTTATAATACCACTCTCATTTCAAATGCAGAAGCTACTCTGGATTTGGGAGATGTTTGCCTATTGATCGGGAATAATGGTGTGGGAAAAACCACCCTCATCAAATCTATATTGCATCAGATACCTTTATTGAGCGGTGAAATTCTGATCAATAATAAGAATATTAAAAACCTTTCCGTTAAAGAAATTGCGGAGAATATTGCGGTTGTTTTTTCAAAATCGGTCATTCCACAGAATTATACCGTTGAAGACCTTATTTCCTTAGGAAAATATATCTATTATCCTTTTTATTTTGAATTAAAGAAACAGGATAGAGAGGAAGTTTCTGGGATCATTCAGGAACTGGAGCTCGATCAGTATAAGCATACCCTTCTTCGGAACCTTTCGGATGGAAATCTTCAAAAAGCTTTTATCGGAAGGGCTTTAACGCAAAACTCTCCTATCATTATTCTGGATGAGCCTACCACACATCTTGATGAGAAAAATAAGATCATTATTCTGAAAACACTTCGTAAGTTAGCTAAAGAGCAAAACAAACTTATCCTTTTTTCTTCCCACGACTGGCGATTGGCTAAAGAGTTTGCCGATAAGATCTGGTACGTGAAAAACAATCATTTATATTCCGGAATTGTTGAAGATGTTCTTATTCGACACGAAGAATTAACGAATGCATCATTGTTCCAGATCAATGAGAGTTTTGTTGCTCCCGTTATTGTTGCTCCTGCTTTCTATAAGGAGATGTTGTATTCGTTGCTACAGAAAAATTTTCGGAAAGACCTTTCTTCCTTTCATTTTGAATTTCAGGATCCTGCATGGAAAATTTCCCAAAATAATATGCAACACCAATGTGAATCTTTTGAAGAAATCACCCATTTAATTAAAAACATACACTAATTCAATCTATTCCTTATTAATTCTATATACTATGCATGCATAGTACTATGCTTGTCATACAATTTAATCTATTGTATATCAATAATTTAATAAAATTTAACACAAATAAATACTATGCATGCATAATATTTACTAAATTTGGTATTAAACCATTTGGGAAAAAATGATGAATAACAATAAGGAAAAAATAGAAAACGTAGATTTAATTTTGAAACAGACATGGTTAGCTGTTTCCAAGATGTACTCGGACATGGCTCATGAGTACGATTCAACCGCCGTACAGGCTCTTACTCTTCTTAAAATAGATCCGAAAGAAGGAACCAGAAGTACCAATTTAGGCCCTAAAATGGCTATTGAGCCCACTTCTCTTACCCGAATCATTAAACTCCTTGAAGATAACGGCTATATCTATAAGGAAAAAACCACTACAGACAAAAGAGAAGTGATCATTAAGCTTACAGAGAAAGGTCTCAACTCAAGAAATCTTTCAAAAGAAGTGGTCGTGAACTTTAATAAGAAAGTGATGGAAAGAATTACTCCTGAAAAAATGGAGATCTTCAAAGAAGTAATGACGGAGATCATGAAAATCGCCACAGATTTGAACAACAGAAAATAATACATGAAACCGAAAGGTTCCATTTGACCAATAATAAAATAATATATCAAATGAAAAGAAGAATCAAACATGTAACGGTTCTTGGCTCGGGGATTATGGGAAGCGGTATTGCGGCGCACTTTGCCAATATTGGTGTAGAAGTGTCTTTGCTGGACATCGTTCCTTTTGAACTGACAGAAGCTGAACAGAAAAAAGGTTTGACTAAAGAAGATAAGGCAGTAAGGAACAGAATTGCTGCCGAAAACTTTGAAAAACTTAAAAAAGCAAGCCCTGCCTTGCTTTATTCTCCGAAATTTGCCGACAGAATTAAGATCGGAAACTTCGATGATGATCTGCAGAAGATCAAGGATACTGACTGGATCATAGAAGTAGTTGTAGAAAGACTCGATATCAAAAAGTCCGTGTATGAAAAAATCGAACAGTTCAGAAAACCGGGAACATTGATATCTTCCAATACTTCCGGAATTCCTATTCATTTATTAACAGAAGGCAGAAGCGATGATTTCAAAAAGTATTTCGCAGGAACGCACTTCTTCAATCCGGTAAGATATTTACCTCTTTTAGAGATCATTCCAACGAATGATACAGCTCCTGAAGTGGTAGATTTCTACATGAATTACGGAGCTAAGTTTTTAGGAAAAACAACCGTTCTGGCAAAAGATACACCTGCTTTTATCGCCAACAGAATCGGTGTATTCGGAATTATGAATATTTTCAATACTATTCAAAAATTAGAATTAAATATTTCCGATGTTGATAAATTAACGGGTCCTGTTATTGGTCGTCCAAAATCAGCTACTTTCAGAACGGCTGATGTGGTAGGATTAGACACTTTAGTGCATGTAGCAAACGGAGTTCGCGAAAGTTGTGTTGAACAGGAAATGTTCAAAGACCAGTTTGCAATGCCAAGCTATATTGAATTCTTGATGGAGAATAAATTCTTAGGCTCTAAAACAGGTCAGGGATTCTTCAAAAAAGTAAAAGGTGAAAACGGAAAATCTGAAATTTTAAGATTAAACCTTGATACAAACGAATATGAACCTCAGGGTAAAGTATCCTTCCCTACTCTTGAATTGACAAAATCTATTGATAAACCTATTGACAGATTCAAAGTTCTTATCGGAGGTAAAGATAAAGCCGGTGAATTCTACAGAGCCTCCTTCGGAGCAATGTTCGCTTATGTTTCTCATAAAGTTCCTGAAATTTCTGATGATATCTACAAAATAGACGATGCGATGAAAGCTGGTTTCGGCTGGGAAAACGGTCCGTTTGAAATTTGGGATTCAATTGGTGTTCAAAAAGGTATTGAATTGGCTAAAGAAGCAGGGTATGAGGTTTCAGACTGGGTGAAAAATGTTGAAACATTCTATAAAGTAAACGAAGAGGGACAAAGCATCTATGTTGACAAAAATTCCGGGGAATACAATACAATTCCCGGACAGGATGCATTTATCATCTTAGATAATATCAGAAAAAATAAAACACTTTGGAGCAATTCCGGTTCTGCCATTGAAGATTTAGGAGACGGAATCATCAACTTCGAGATTCGTTCCAAAATGAACTCTTTAGGAGGAGAAGTTCTTGACGGATTGAACAGAGCAATTGATCTGGCTGAAAAAGAATATGATGGATTGGTTATCGGAAATCAGGGAACTAATTTCTCTGTAGGTGCTAATTTGGCAATGATTCTAATGATGGCAATCGAACAGGATTGGGATGATCTGAATATGGCGATCGCTTACTTCCAAAAATCCATGATGAGAGTTCGCTACTCTTCTATTCCTGTTGTTGTGGCTCCTCACGGAATGACGCTTGGAGGTGGTTGCGAAATGACCATGCATGCAGACAGAGTTGTTGCAGCCGCTGAAACCTACATCGGTCTTGTTGAAACCGGAGTCGGAGTAATTCCAGGAGGTGGTGGTACGAAAGAGTTGACATTAAGAACATCCAGAGAATTCCACAGCGATGATGTTAAAAACAACAGGCTTCGTGATGCTTTCATGAATATTGCTATGGGTAAAGTGGCCACTTCAGCTTATGAAGCCTATGACATGGGCATCCTTGAAAAAGGAAAAGACATTGTGGCTGTCAATAAAAACAGACAGATCGCTGAAGCTAAAAAAATTGCCAAATTATTGGCAGAACAGGGATATACCCAACCGATTCCACAAACAGTGAAAGTATTGGGTAAAGATGCATTAGGAATGTTCTACGTAGGTACGGACCAAATGCTAACAGGAAACTACATCTCTGAGCATGATAAGAAGATTGCAGACAAATTAGCATATGTAATGGTAGGAGGAAATCTTTCCGAACCAACCGTAGTGACTGAACAATATCTATTGAACCTTGAAAGAGAAACCTTCCTTCAGCTTTGCGGAGAAAGAAAAACATTGGAGAGAATTCAGTATATGTTGCAGAATGGAAAACCGCTTCGTAATTAATTTGTACAATGTCGGATGTAAATCCCCAGTTCTGCCAATTCCTAAACATTGCATTAGGTTCTTCTTTTGAATTTGAAACCCAGGTTATCATTGCGAATGATTTGGGGGTCATGGAAAAAGACAGTTTCGAATTGCTAATATCCGAAATCAGGCATGTTCAGAATATGATAATTTAAGTTAAAGCAAAATTATTCAAAATAGAATTATACGAAGTACAGTGTAGACTGTAAAACTATAAAAATACAACCGACATTTTACATTATACATTTTACAAAAATTTACAAAAATGAAAACAGCATACATAGTAAAAGGATACAGAACAGCGGTAGGTAAAGCGCCTAAAGGTTCCCTTCGCTTCACTCGTCCGGACGTAATGGCGGCTACAGTTATTGAAAAATTGATGGCTGAACTTCCACAATTAGATAAAAACAGAATTGATGATCTTATCGTGGGAAATGCAATGCCCGAAGCTGAACAAGGCTTAAATGTAGCACGTCTGATCTCATTGATGGGTTTAAATACAGACAAAGTTCCCGGTGTTACCGTAAACAGATATTGTGCATCAGGAAGTGAGGCCATTGCGATTGCTTCTGCAAAAATTCAAGCCGGAATGGCTGATTGTATCATTGCAGGAGGTACGGAATCTATGTCTTACATTCCGATGGGTGGTTATAAACCGGTTCCGGAGACCGACATTGCAAAAACCAACCCGGATTATTATTGGGGAATGGGTTACACTGCGGAAGAAGTAGCAAACCAATACAACATTACAAGAGAAGAACAGGATCAGTTTGCTTATGAATCTCACATGAAGGCATTAAAAGCTAATGCCGAAGGAAGATTTGCTAACCAGATCGTTCCGATTCCAGTAGAATATAACTTCCTGGATGAAAACCAGAAATTACAGACTAAGAAATTTGATTTTTCTGTAGATGAAGGTCCAAGAGCCGATACTTCTTTGGAAGGTCTCGCTAAACTAAGACCCGTTTTCGCAAACGGAGGAAGCGTAACGGCCGGAAATTCATCCCAAATGAGTGACGGAGCGGCTTTCGTAATCGTGATGAGTGAAGAAATGGTAAAAGAATTAGGTTTACAGCCGGAAGCAAGATTAGTAGCTTACGCAGCTGCAGGTCTTGAGCCAAGAATCATGGGAATGGGACCTATTTATGCCATACCAAAAGCTTTAAAACAGGCAGGACTTACACTCAACGATATCGAGCTTATCGAATTAAATGAAGCTTTTGCCTCTCAATCCGTGGCCATTAAAAAAGAATTAGGATTAAATCCTGATATTTTAAATGTAAACGGAGGTGCAATTGCACTGGGACACCCACTTGGATGTACCGGAACGAAATTAACAGTTCAGCTTCTTGATGAAATGAGAAAACGAGGTAACAAATACGGTATGGTTTCTATGTGCGTTGGAACAGGACAGGGAGCAGCAAGTATTTTTGAACTGCTTTAAAAATTATAGATTTTAAATTATAAATTTTAGATGACGAACTTCAGAGAAGATAATTTGATTCAAATAAAAACCTTCGAATTTGCATTAAAGATTATTAAATTTTATACTCAATGCAAAGCTCAGAATGAATTTATTTTATCTAAACAAATTCTTCGATGTGGAACTTCAATTGGCGCAAATGTAGAAGAAGCAATTGCCGCCCAATCAAAAAAAGATTTTATTTCCAAGCTTTCAATTGCCAATAAAGAAGCCAGAGAAACCAGATATTGGTTAAAACTTTATCAGTCTTCAAATCTGGTTCAGATCGAAATAGATTCTTATTTGAAAGAAATTGAAAGTATCATTAATATTCTGACTAAAATCATTAAGACTTCATCTGAAAATTTATAACTAAGAATCAATAATTTAAAATTTATAATCTAAAATTAAATAATAAAATGGGCAATATAGTAAAGGGCGGCGAATTCCTTATCAGAGAAATTCCTGCAAACGAAATTTTCAGTCTTGAAGAACTGAATGAGGAGCAAAAGATGCTTCGCGATTCTGCGAAAGAATTCATCGACAGAGAAGTTATCCCTCAAAAAGAACGTTTCGAAAAGAAAGATTATGCATTCACTGAAGAAATCATGCGTAAGCTTGGCGAAATGGGAATGTTGGGAATAGCAGTTCCGGAGGAATACGGAGGTTTAGGAATGGGCTTTATCACGACCATGTTAGCTTGTGATTACTTATCCGGAGCTACAGGTTCACTGGCAACAGCTTATGGAGCACATACCGGAATCGGAACTCTTCCTATCCTGCTTTACGGTTCTGAAGAACTAAAGAAGAAATACCTTCCGGATCTGGCTGCAGGAACAAAATTCGGAGCGTATTGCTTGACTGAGCCTGATGCAGGTTCTGATGCCAATTCAGGGAAAACAAGAGCTAAACTTTCCGAAGACGGAAAACATTATATCATCAACGGGCAGAAAATGTGGATCTCGAATGCAGGATTTGCCGATACATTCACATTATTTGCGAAAATTGATAATGATAAAAAC
>JAFAAJ010000079.1 GCA_023426625.1 Bacteroidota bacterium | reverse complement strand
CCTGGACCCTCTGCAGTTTGCCTTTTACGGGCCTCTTATCGGTTCAGCAGCCAGGGTGATCTTTGGAAAAGTTGCGGATAAGATCGGTGGAGCATTGCTTACCCACATCACCGGAATTGCATTGATCATTCTGATCTCAAGATTAATTCTGGGAGGATATTTAACGCCTACTTCTCCGGATCAGTTTCAGGGCTTTCTATATATTGTTTTAGCCATCTTCTTCTTTACCGGAATCGGAAATGCGGCAACATTCAAACAATTCCCTGTTATTTTCTCAGATTCTCCGAGAAAAGCAGCCGGAGTTATTGGCTGGACCGCAGCAGTGGCAGCTTTCGGGCCTTTCGTGTTCAATGTACTGATCACACAATCCAGAATGATGACCGGTGATTCAAGACTGTTCTTCTGGTTTCTGGTCGTAGGCTGTGTAATGGCTACTGCTGTCAACTGGCATTTCTATACTAAATCAGGGTGCGAAAGACCTTGTTAATAATGAAAAATAATAAAATGAAAAAAAGACTCATGCTGATGCTGTTGATGATATCCATCATCGTGAATGCTGTACTGGTCTACAAGTTCTTTTATCAGGGCGAAAAAGTGATCATAAAAAAAGACAGCAGATCCGAGATAAAAATGACCAAAGAAAACCGTGAATATGTGATGGCAGAAATGCGGGGTTTTCTGGAAAGTGTACAAAAGATCAATGAAGGAATTGCTAAAAACGATCCCAATATCATCGCCGGTGTTGGTCAGCAATCCGGTACCTGTAAAGTAAATACCGTTCCGCAGGGACTGGTGAAATCTTTACCCTATGAGTTCAAGCAGATGGGATTTCAGACCCATGAACTTTTTGATGTGATGTCAAAAATGGCTAAAGAAAAATACAACAGACAGGAAATTCAGGTAAAAATGAACGAACTTCTGAACAACTGTGTTGCCTGTCATCAAACATATAAAATAACCGCTGAACCTTAATGAAATGTTTAAAAACAAAATTACTTTAGGCGTTTTAAGCCTTGCTTTCGGATTGACCAATGCACAAATCGACAGTCTGAAAATGAGAGTTGATCTGCGAACAAGAGCAGAACTGGATAATGGAGCAAAAACCCTTATTCCCAAAAGGAAATCTGCAGAGACAACGGTTCTTTCCCGTGCTCGGGTCGGAATAGATTATTATTACAAAAACCTGGAAATTTACGTAAGTGCACAGGATGCAAGAACGTGGGGAGAAATAGCCACCAATGCCGGAAAAAATGAAAATTTCACCGTTCATGAAGCCTGGGCAAAATATCAGTTTTCAGATCAATTTGCTTTGAAACTGGGAAAACAGATCCTTTCCTACGACAACGAGCGTTTGCTTGGTACATTGGATTGGATGATGCATGGACGAAGTTTCGAAGCTTTAAAAGGTATTTATACCATAAATCCAAACTCTAAAATCGAAGCTGCGATCACCTACAACAATGATGATAACGATGCCAATGATCTCCCTGAAAAAGAGATTTACAGCATTTCGGAGGGTGGGGAAATCACAAAATCACTTCAGGTGGTACATTATCAATATACCGGAAACAACAAATTTCAATTCTCGGCCATCGCCCTGAATAATATTTTGCAAAATCCATCAGGGACACATTATGATATGTTGACCGTGGGCATCAATGCGAAGAAGTATTTCGAAAACATCGGTTTCTTCGGTTCAGCCTATTATCAGACGGGTAAAAACACAAATGCTCAATCCAAGTCTGCCTATCAGTTTTCGATCAATTCAGATTTTCTGATCCATCCTAAAATCAATATTGTTGCCGGTACGGAATGGCTTTCCGGAAGGAGTTATGATACCGATTCCGGAGACAACAGGTCATTCAGTCCTTTGTATGGAACCAATCACTTACACAATGGATTTATGGATTATTTTTATTTCGGAACAAGCCATTTCAATGGTTTTGGCTTAAATGATTATTATCTTAAATCCACTTTTAAACTAAATCCTGATTCCATGATTACAGGTAATCTCCATGCTTTCACTACAAACGGAAAACTGGGCGAGAATGATCTGGGAGAAAATTATTCATCATATCTGGGAACAGAGCTTGATCTGGTTCTCACCTATAAATTCGGGAAAGTGATCACGGCAAACCTTGGTCATTCCTTCATGTTGGCAAGCGAAAGTATGAAGTTCCTCAAAAATGTTTCGGAACCGAAAGATCTGCAGACGTGGACGTGGCTTGCCCTGAAAATTGCGCCTAATTTCAAATTGAAATAATTTGTCTTTATCGATGAAAGTCACTAGAATTAGTGGCTTTCGTTTTTTTATGTTTCACAACAGTTCAATATATAGAGCATAAATATCTTGAAGTCTGCGGTTTCGGCGAGGTTTTTGTATTTTTGCAGCCAAGTTTAGTTTAGTTAATCATTAATAATAATAAATGTTGATATTTTCGAATACATGTCAATATGCTATAAAGGCGTGTATTATACTTGCCATAGAAAGGCGGAAGATTGGGATCGCAGATATTTCGGAAAAAATAGGTACTCCTACCCCTTTCACTTCCAAAATTCTACAGCATATGACCAGAAAAAAGCTGATCTCTTCAGGAAAAGGAAAAGGTGGTGGTTTTTATCTCGATGATGAACAATTCGAGAATCTGACGATCAAAGATATATACGAAAATTTTGAAGGCAAGGAAGTTCTTACCTCATGTCTTTTGGGGCTGTCCCAGTGTAATGGGGAAAATCCCTGTCCCATTCATCATCTTGCTGTTGCTGTAAAGGAAAAAGTGATGATCATGTTCCAATATAAGATCAAAGATCTGAAAGACCTTGGAAGCGTGATGAAGCTGATGAATGAGCCAGGAGTAATTTAAAATTCTCAGGTTATAATTGCGGAATCTGGATCTGATCTATTTTTGACCTGTATGATCTCAAATCAGAAAAAATACTGTCTGCTTTTGATCTGAAATAGTTTGTATGGGCAAAAAGATCTTCATAATAAGCAATTCCTTTCAGTAAATTAGCTTTGAAGCTCTCCCATTTTTTCACCTGAGATTTGGTGATTTCTTCAGAAAAATCGGCTATGTCGTTTCTGAGATGATCCACATACAGTTTCAATTCATTGATAAAGACATTTGGACGGCGTTCATCCGGCAAAATATTTTCGTATCCGTAAATATGGCGAACCATTTGCGAAAGTGAAAGTTCTCTGTCGAAAAAGCTAAGATTAGGTCCCGGACAAATAACAACTCCCTGTTTCTCACCTTTTATCGGCAAACCGTGTTCCAGATAAGCAGAATTGACAAGGCCTACACAAAGACAGGATTTATTGGTGATGTTTTTTCTGCTTTTTTCGTATTGTTTATCTGTAAGATTTGCTCTGTTATTATCCAGCTCATCCAGTTTGATATCCTGATATTTTTTTGAAGCGGTACAGGTTCCTTTCGGATCAAATTCTTTGCTTAAAGCCAAAAGTTTTTTAGGACATGAACTTCCGAACTTACTTTTTGCTATATTTTTTTCCTTGATGACCTCATTGCTTGTTCCTTTGATCGTATTGAACGGAACTCCCAACGGCGATATGTTGCTCAGATAGAAGTCTTCTTCTTTTCCTTTCACCAGAAGATCTCTTGTTTCCTGATCGAGAGAAGTAGCTTCCGGAACCAACAAAAAGGGAGAACCCCATCCTACACTGTCTGTATTATAGTTTGAGAGAAGAAATTCGTGTTCTTCAGAAGTTCCTACACCGCCTTGTACAGAAATTTTAATGTCTAAAGGTTCGGAAGGAGCCATTTTACCCTTTTGTTTTAATGCTTCGCTCCATAAAGAAAATGCCGAAGACTGGAGTTCACTCTTTTTTTGTTTGAATTCCTCCATAATCGGACCCATCAAAAGTCCTTCCGTAGCAAAAGCATGTCCTCCACAATTCAAGCCGGATTCTATTCTATATTCCGACACCCAAAGACCTTTTTTTGCAAGGAAATTTCCCTGGATCATCGCTGAACGGAAATCACTTACCTTGATGATAATCTTCTTTTTCAGTTCTCCGTTTTCATTAGGAAAAAAGTCTTCAAATTCCTCCAGATAGCTGTATAATCTGGGATTCATTCCTGCTGAAAATACTACGGATGAAGACAGTTTACTCTTCGCAAAACCACGCAGAGAAGCATGGGCATCATTATAAATCGTAGGAAGCTGTACATCTTTCACGAAGTTGTCCTTATCTACTTTGGTCATGATGTTGACATCAATTTCGCCCGGAAAAAGGTTTTCATCAATGAATTTTTTAATGTCGGCCGCAAAATCGTTTTTCTTGTCCAGAATGTTCTGTAATCCTTTTTTGAAATCGGAAGTACCTGGCAACATTCCTATAAACTGTTTTAAGCTTTCTGTGTTTTTGGTAATTTCTTCTTTAAAATCTTTACATTTTTTCGTAACAATATCATCCATCATATCCAGATATGCCGTAATTCTTCTCGCTCTGTGGTCTTCCGATTTTATGGAGATCGCAGAATAATCAAAATTGAATTTCTTACTGTAAAAATCTCTCATTCTTTCCACGATCTCATCATCAATAATAGACACTACGGAAGAAATTCCAAACTGGGCGACACGGATCGGGCTGTCTATGGTATAAGCCAGTCCCATTACAGGAATATGAAAATTGTGTACTGGTTTTTTGTTCATTATTTATTAAATTGGTTTAGATTGATATTTTTTAATTCTTTATGATATATTCTTTATTCTTAAAGCTCTGATCAACATCCCGATCGAGATCATAATGACTACCGAAGCAAAAAGCAACCAGTATTTTGCACTTAAAAATGGAATGTAAACGATGGAAAAGAGTCCCGAAAGCCCCAAAACAACCTCATTACATGCGATCCCGAAGATCATGATCACAATACTGGTCTGAAGAAATTTGCTGATCTTGATATTTTCAAGATGCAGCATTTGCCAGATCAGGAAAAGACTCACTCCCATCAGTAAAACCAAATGCAGGTATCCGATCACGATATTGATATTGCTGAAAACGTAAATTCCCAGTTCGGGAATTGCCGATAAGATCTGAAGAATGAATTTTCCTAAAAATGCAAAGCCTACAACCGCAAGAAGACATTTTTGTATGACATGCTGTTTCTTGAATATTTTGGTTTGCTCGAACCACATCCAAAACTTGATTGCTCCTATAAACTGAAGGATAGAAATCACTCCGAAAAAGATGTGAAGAATTTCCGGCATATCTATCCATAAAATGGAAAGTCCATATCCGAAAAAGCATCCAACAGCCAATAAGCGGAAAATGTTTTTATTCTTTTTTTCCTGAATTTGAACGCCGTATTTTTTCAGGGAAATCAAAAACAAACCTATGCAGGAAAACAGGAAAAATCCGTTATACTGAAAATGAAGATAAAAATAGGTAGAAGCCCTGAACAGCACATCGAACTCATCTTTCCTTGCCGAAAAATATCCCAACCCGAAAATTCCGATCGCCGACAATGTAGCAAAGAATGCTCCTGACTTCAGCCAAATGGTTTCAGGGTTCTTATTTTTCCTAAGATCAATCAGTAAAAATAGATAATAAGCAAAACCGGTAAACAAAGCTACCGAAGAAAACACAATGGAAAGCCAGAAATACCCTCCATAAAGAAAAGTAACCAGCATCCCGTATGAACCAATCTGATTAAAGATCTGCAAAAACTGATACTTTGAAACGGCAACTCCTGAATTGTTTTCAGTCAGATATTTCGTAACAAAAAGATAAATCGCTGCCGAAACCCATCCGTAAAATGCAAAATGAGAATGCGATTCCTGCATGAATTTATGAGGAAATCCCGGAAGTGAAAATGCCAGATTATACCTCATCATAACACCAACCAACGATACGATGAAAAAATTGAACAGGCAAAGTTTCAGCCAGAAATTAAAATTTTTCATTACTTCTTTCTTTTCATTTAATCATCAATTTTCTACACGGAAAACTACCAAGCTCTTCCTCGTTATGGCTGGTTATAAAAACCGTTGACCCATTATTTTTATATTCAATGATCTCCGCCATCATTATTTTTCTCATCAAAGGATCCACTGCGGAAAGTGGTTCATCAAGGAGAATAATTTCAGCCTCCTGAACCAAAGCTCTTGCCAATGCAATCCTCTGCTGTTGTCCTCCTGAAAGTTTTGATGGGAAAACATTTTCAAAGTTTTTAAGGTTAAATTTTTCCAGTAAACGATCGATTTTTTCAGTGTTTTTTTCCTTCTGTGCAAAAGCTATATTCTGTCTTACCGTCATATTGGGAAACAAAGCATAATTCTGAAACATCAATGCTATATTTCGTTTTTGAGGAAGAAGAAAAATCCGGCTTTCAGTATCCAATACCGTTTCGTTGTTGATCTTAATCATCCCAAAATCCGGAGTAAGCAATCCTGCCATGATCTTAAAAAATACAGTCTTTCCAACTCCCGAATCACCGGAAACGTGTATGATTCCGCCTGTTTCCAGCTGTTCATTAACCTCTAACATTTTGTTTCCCGAAGAGGTAAAAATCTGATGTTTTATGTGAATCTCTATCATCGGAACGTTGTGAAGTTAATTTTTCGGTTAATACTGTAAATCAGAAGCAAGATCAAAAATGACAGTATGAAAAGAACAAATGCATATTTATTGGCTGCTTCAAAATTAAGTGCCTGAACCTGATCGTAAATAGCCACTGAGGCAATTCTTGTTTCCTTCGGAATATTTCCTCCCACCATGATCACAATTCCGAATTCCCCTATACAATGTGCAAAAGTGAGCGCAACAGCCGTAATAACCGAAGTCTTTATATTCGGAATAAGCACACGGAAAAGAGTAACCAATTTTGATTTTCCCATCGTGTAGGAAACCTGTCTAAGTTCATCCGGCAACGCTGAAAATCCATTCTGTAAAGGCTGAATCATAAAAGGAAGGTTAGCAATAATACTCGCCACAACAATTCCACTGAATGAAAAAGCCAGCCGGACATCAAAATATTCCTGGAGATATTTCCCGAAAGCATTTTCAGGGCTGAAAGCTACCAAAAGGTAATACCCCATTACGGTAGGAGGCAATACCATCGGCATACAGATAAGGGTTTCCAGAACAAATTTCAGTTTGAAACGAGAATAAGTGAGCCAATATGCCACAGGAATTCCTATGATGATCAGTATGAAAGTGGTCACCAATGCTAATTTTCCTGTTAGGAATAATGTGTAGATAAATTCCTGATCCAGCATTTAGTGTCGTATTTCAGTTTGGTATCCGTATTTTTTCCAGATCTGTGCTGTTTTTCGGCTTCTTATAAAATCAAAGAACTGCTTGGCTTCTGTCTGTTTTTTTCCTTTTAGCAGGATGCCACTTTGTGGGATTGAAGCTGCTTCATTTTCTGACAAAAGATAATAATTCCCTTTAGCTTTCATTTCTTTGCTCATAGCTGTAGAAAGGGCTATAAAAGCGAGATCAGCATTTCCTGTAGCGGCAAACTGTGCAGCCTGACCGATGTTTTCCGCCCAGACTATTTTGTGTTCGATCTTTGGATAAATCCCAGCATTTTTTAAAGCCTGAACGGTATTTTTCCCGTATGGAGCCAGTTCAGGATCGGCAATGGCGATTATTTTTATTTCTGGGTTTAGGATTGTTTGCAAACCTGCTGAAAGATCAAGTGCCGAGCTCCACATCGCTACTTTTCCTAATGCATATATTTCGGCTTTACCGAAATTCCTGTTTTCGTTTTTAATTTTCTCTATGAAAGAGGAATCTGCGGAGAGAAAGAGATCAAAGGGTGCTCCATTGATGATCTGCTGAGTCAATAATCCTGAAGACCCGAAAGTAAGTTCTATCTTTTTACCGGGATTGTCTGCGATATAAAATGCTTTTAATTCTTCCAGAACATCTCTGAGATTCGCTGCTGCTGCAACGGAAACAAATGCATTCTGTGTGCTATTTCTCTGATGATCAGACTCTTTTTTACATCCAAAAAGAAGCAATACAGTGAAAATGGTAAAAAATAAATATCTGAATCGAATCAATCTATACATAAGTATCACGAAAAGAAAGATTTATAATAAGACTTTCTTATCTCTTTTCAAAGATAAGGGTATAAGTTGAATTATTCAAATAAACATTTCGTGAAAGATGAAGATCAATCGAGTTTTTTCAGGGTCATGCATTTTTCTTTTTCTCCTGTTTTTATCACAGAAATATCAATATATTTTACCAGTCCTTTGCTTGCCAATTCAAACTGTTTTGCCTTTTTATCAGCATATTCGCAGGTATAGCCTACTCCCATCACCACTTTATGTCCATTGCAGACTCCCATTGCCAAATAGAGATATTCTCCTATTTCTGCCTGTTTATAAGTAGTCATACTGTCTAAAATTAATGATAAAAATCATTTCCAGAACTGATCCGGATAATTGTCCTGCTCTTTCTGATGAATCAGGTTCAGTTTGTTTCCTATTTCTGTCATTTCATCATCTGATAAATGATTTTCCAGGTGCGGAAAATACATTCGTTCTTCAAAACGGATATGACTGCTCAATGCATCTGCAAAATCTTCTAAAATTCTGGGATTCTGAGACTGATTAAGAGTATTGATCAGCTTTCTGATTTCAGAATGTTCTTTCTGCATCTGAAGCTGAAGGCTTTCATTTTCCGGTTCCGGCAATACGGTGTCCTCGATTTCGAAATGTCTGCTCAGGCTTTCCTGCCAGAAATAGTTGATATATTTTTTGATCCTGTCGTACGCAATATTCTTTTTAACTCCTTTGCGGATCTTCCAGCTGCACAGCAATCCGAAATGGTGATCTCTTGATAATGGTACTAAGTTTTCGTTCCTTTTCATATCTTCAAATTTTAAAAAGAACTGCCGCCTTACAGCAGCAGCTCAAGTTGATTATATTATCTCTTTTCTTTTAATGACCATCCTGTTTTAAGTCCGATAATGAAAATGACGATCAACAGTTCTCCTACTGCAAGCAACACATCACCGGGAACACGAAGCCAACGTAAGGTATGCATCATATCGGTTTGCATGAATTCTGCGGAACGGGCATACCAATATCCCTCTTTGATGGATGCAACAGACTGCATGATACCGATAGGAAGCAAACTGATGGTAACCATGACCAATAAACCGATGTTGGTAAGCCAGAACGCCCATCCAATGAGTTTATCATTCCAGTGCCTGTCCGGATATAATCCACGTAATACAAACATCATCAATCCGATTCCTAAAATTCCGTACACTCCGAATAATGCAGCATGACCATGTACAGCTGTTGTATTCAAGCCCTGAATATAGTATAGCGCAATCGGGGGATTAATCGCAAATCCAAAGATCCCTGCTCCTAAGAAATTCCAGAAACACATAGCAATGAAACAGTAGATCGGCCATTTGTAAGCTTTGATCCATTTTGTGGATTTACTAATCTGGTAATTCTGCCATGCTTCAAACCCAATCAATACCAACGGAACAATTTCCAATGCACTGAATGTAGCTCCTAAAGCCAATACTGCGGTAGGTGTAGCACTGAAATACAAGTGGTGGAATGTTCCTAAGATACCCCCTGCAAGGAAAATAATGCTAGAGAACAATCCGGCATTGGTAGCGGATTTTAATCCTAATAATCCCAATCTTGTAAATAAGAATGCTGCTACTACAGTTGCAAATACTTCAAAGAAACCTTCTACCCAAAGGTGTACAACCCACCATCTCCAATATTCGGCAATCGCCATGTGTGTTTGTCTTCCGTACATCAATCCTGCTCCATAGAACAATGCGATCGCTACTGCAGAAAGTGTGAATAGAAGCAGTAAATGTCTGTTGGCATCTTTTTTCTTCAAGGCAGGTAATAAGGCTCTGATCATCAATACCAACCATAAAATAAGCCCAACCAACAGTAAAATCTGCCATACTCTACCCAATTCCACATATTCATATCCGGAATGTCCCCAAAGGAAATTATCAACATATCCTAATTTCTGCATCACACCGAACCATTGTCCTGCCAATGAGCCTAAAACCACGATCAGCAGTGCCCCAAATAAGACATTCACCCCAAGTACCTGATATTTTGGTTCGTATCCTGAAACGGCAGGTGCAATATATAATCCTGTTGCCAACCATGAAGTTGCTATCCAGAAAATTGCCAGCTGAACGTGCCAGCTTCGGGAGATGGATTGAGGAAGAATCTCATCCAGCGGGAATCCATAGAAAGCGCTTCCTTCTACTCCGTAATGCGCTGTGACCACTCCTGCAAGCATCTGAACCAAGATCAAAAGAGCAACAACCCAGATATATTTTAACGTAGCTCTCATGGAAGGAGTTGGCTTCATATTTCTTAAAGGAGCTTCCAACGGAAGTTTGTCACTGAGTTCTTCTTCTTTATGACGGGCATGATAAAATACGAGTAACCCTACACAACCT